>CAZHAI010000083.1:0-8325 GCA_964530645.1 uncultured Rikenella sp.
ACCAGATCACGCGCCCCTGAAAGCGCACTGGCCGAGCCACTGTCAACAGTCAGATCATTTGGCCCGGAAACGGTTGCCGTACCTGCAGGAATTATGTTTGGGAAAAGCCATACCTGGGCCTTCATGGAGAAGAACGGAACCCTGACGCTGGGTATAGACGACTTTCTGCAGCATGTAACCGGGACCATTTCCCGCATCAATCTCAAATCCCCCGGAGAGAAGGTACGCAGGGGAGACCGCCTCGCTACTGTAATCCAGAGGGGCAAACAGCTTGACATCATTTCCCCGGTCAGCGGTACAATAATATCACGTAATGAGAAACTTACAAACGACACCGGCATTCTTCATACCTCACCGTATGCCGATGGCTGGATATACGGCATCGAACCGGAAAACTGGCTGAATGAATCGCGCCTCCTGCTCACGGCATCCAAATATACCGCTCAGATCAGGGAGGAGTTCGGACGGATAAGAGACTTCCTGGCATCATTTACCGGAGCTGACGAAGTGAGACTTGCTCATGTGGTACTGCAGGACGGTGGCGAGCTCAGGGATGGTCTCCTCGAGGAATTCGGCCCGGAAGTCTGGGAAGAGTTCCAGACCCGGTTTATGAACCTTCAATAGCTGAAACCATCTCTTAACCCGTCACGAATACAGGACTCTCAATCCATATCTGATCCGAATCAGGATAATTCTGGCAATATGAGTATAGACAGACGAAGTTTTTTCAAGGCACTCGGAGTCACCGGTGTCACGCTCGCCACTGGAAGCCGGTTAGGCGCCACTCCTGAAGCGGGGAATAAAAAGGAATTTTTCGGGATGCTATATGATTCTACCCGTTGTGCCGGCTGCCAGGGTTGTGAGTTTGCCTGCGCAGAGGCTCATGGGCTTCCGGCTCCCGGTTTCGAGGATCTGCCCGTTGCAGGTATCGAGCGCAAGGCAGATGAGACTAGGCGGACCGTAATCAATGCCTATAAGACAGACAAAGGAGAAGTCTTTGTAAAACGGCAGTGCATGCATTGCAATGACCCTGCCTGCACAGCCGCATGTCTTACAAAGGCGATGCTGAAGAATGAAGTGGGCCCGGTTACCTGGAACGGAAAAAAATGCATGGGGTGCCGTTACTGCATGGTCTCCTGCCCTTTCGATGTCCCGAAGTTTGAATATCACAGTGCCAATCCGAAGATTGAAAAGTGCGATATGTGCTTTGAACGGGTCCGTGAGGGAATCATGCCCGTATGCGCTGAGCAGTGTCCGACTGAAGCCATCGTCTTCGGTACAAGGCGCGGATTGATCGCTGAGGCGAGAAAACGAATCCATGACAATCCCGGACAATACCATGATTATATCTACGGGGAAAACGAGGCCGGCGGGACAGGCTGGCTCTATCTTTCTCCTGTGCCTTTCGGGGAGCTGGGATTCAATACAACACTCCAGAAGTCCTCTTATCCGGAGCTGACCAAAGGATTCCTCTATGCAGTCCCGACAATATTTGTGCTCTGGCCTGCCATCCTGCTGGGACTCCAACAGGCAACCAAAGACAACAGTAATCTTAATGATGACAAGGATGAATAACCTGAATCAGGCAGTACAACAGGAGGTCGGTAACCGCAGCACATGGAAATTCATCCTGAGCGAACTGAAACCAAAAGGAAAGCTGCTGACTCCTTTCAACATTATTTCCATTCCCATAATTCTTACCGGAATTATTTTAATTGTGATTCGGTTCTGGAAAGGAATCGGGTCAATTACAAATCTTACCCAGGAGGTTCCATGGGGGCTATGGATTGGATTTGATGTTGTCACCGGCGTCGCCTTCGCCGGAGGAGCTTACGTCGTCACCTTCATGGTCTACATTCTCAACATGAAGAAATTTCATTCAATTGTAAGGGTTACTGTACTCAACGGCTTCCTCGCTTATCTTTTCTATGCCGGGGCACTGCTGCTGGACCTCGGCAGGCCATGGAATGTGATCAATCCAATCATAGGCAACAGCTTCGGCACCAGCTCTGTACTCTTCCTGGTTGCCTGGCATTTTCTCCTTTATATGATCGCTGAGCTTATCGAATTCTCACCAGCAGTCGCGGAATGGCTGGGCGCAAAGAGGGCCGTGAAAATCCTTTCGGGAATGACACTGGGTGCGGTCATCTTCGGGATTACCCTCTCCACCCTCCACCAGTCCGGCCTGGGGGCCCTGTTCCTTATGGCAAAGGATAAGATTCATCCGTTGTGGTACTCGGAGTTTATCCCCATAATGTTTTTTGTATCAAGCACCTTCGCGGGCCTCTCAATGGTGATTTTCGAGGGGTCAATCAGTCACCGTGTCTTCGCCGACCAGATCACTGATACGAACCGAAAGGCTCATGACGGGATTCTCCACAGTCTTTCAAAGATCTGCGCCGTTGCCATGTTCGCCTACTTCACACTGAATGTGCTTGTTTTCGTACATGAAAAACGGTGGAACCTTCTTGATTCACCAATGGGCTACTGGTATCTCACGGAGATGATCGGATTCGTGTTGTTTCCGATGATATTGTTCTTCATCAGCTACAGGAAAAGGAAGATCGGGCTGATCAGGGCTGCTTCCCTCATTACGATGGCCGGAATTATAATCAACAGGCTCAATATCACGGTTATTGGCTTTAAATGGGACTCAGCAAGCCACTACTACCCCTCCTGGATGGAGATTGCAGTAACCCTTGCTGTGATCTTTACAGAGATATGGATCTTCAGGTGGGTCATCAGGCGCATGCCTGTACTCAGGGAAGCATCTGAATCACAGCACTCAAGCTGATTTATGCAGAATATTAAGATCAATTCATAAATTTTTCGCCATGGATGAATTCACTTTTGTAAACCTGTTTGATACCAAGGGTATCGAGTATATAATAATCATTGCATTCCTGCTTCTGATCATCCCCTTCTGGGTGCTGCTGAACAGGCCGGTGAAGGTAAACTCTGGCTCAGCAGGAGAGGCAGTGCCACTCTCAGTCTTACTGTCTGCCGTACCCCAGGGAATTCACTTCAGCAAGAACCACACATGGGCACACCTGCTCAGATCGGGAGAAGCCAGGATCGGCATTTGCAGTCTGCTTGTCAGCCTCACAGGCAGGGTTAACCTTAAAATGCTTAAAGAGCCAGGCAGCAAAGTGGCCCGCGGAGAGGTATTTGCAGAGATTTCACAGGGTGGGAAAAGAATGACGATAGTGTCCCCTGTCACCGGGACAGTCACCGGCCTGAATCCCGCACTGAATGAAGACCCCTCACTTCTGAATAATGATCCGTACGACAAGGGCTGGGTCTGTTCAATCAGGCCGGCCGACTGGTTGGAAGAGACAGGCGGGTTCAGCGTGGCTGACGGGGCAACCGCCTGGTTCAGAAAGGAACTTGAAAGAATAAGGGATTTTATGGCGGTTACAGCACGCAAATCCGTCAATGACTCATCTGCTGTCTATTTGCAGGACGGCGGCGAGCCAGCCGGACAACTGCTTGCATCAATGCCACCTGAGGTATGGCAAGCATTCCAGAAGGAATTCCTGGAATAATTCAGAGTCACTACTCACCTTCGCCGGAAGTCAGAGATTTTTTGTATATTGTTTAAAAATTACACACTCCTTGTGATCAATTGCCGGCTGACCGGCAATTGATCACAGGATTTGTTCTAACGGCATATGGTAAGTTAATGTTAAGTTCCGGTAATATGAAGGATTCAGGAAAACCGTTTCATGGAATTCTAAAGTACTTCGGGCTCAGGCCAACTATCTACGGCAGGGTTGTCACAATTGTCACCCTCTCAGCCATAATTATGTTCATCGCATTTAATGCCCTTTTCAGGACTGTCTATGTAAACTATTTCAACACTGTCCTGAAACAGAACGGCAACAATGTGGGTGCCATCGTGGAGGGATCCCTCTATAAATCAATGCTTGAAAACGACAAGAGCACCCTTCACAGCACTCTGGACATAATTAACACAATGCCAGGGATTGATGACGTCAATCTGTATGATCAGAATGAAGTCCTGGCTTATTCCTCCTTTGCCACGGACGCTGAAAATCACAGCAATCCGGACTGTATCTCCTGTCATACTGATCTCGGGGAAATGTTCACGAGAAATGAGAGGAGCTATATGATAATAGATGAGGAGAGCGACTGTGCAATGAACCCGAACAAACCCGGCCAGAGGCATATGCTCATACGCAGGCCGATCCTGAACGAGATCTCCTGCTATACAGCCGACTGTCATGCCCACAGCAGGAATGATGAAGTTCTGGGATCACTTATAATAAGGATGCCGCTCAGGGACCTGGACAGCGCCCTGAAAAAGTCATCCGTTCAGTTTCTCCTGATGGCCCTGCTTATCTCCGGCATCGTGGTCATGACTCTTATCTGGTTCACCCGCAGCCGGATAAAGAATCCGCTGCTTGGAATCATCAGGGCCAGTGAAGCCGTATCCCAGGGTGAACTGGGCACCAGGCTCGAGATCAGGCCGGATCTCCTTGATGACATGAAGATGGTCTCGACAGCATTCAACAATATGCTCGATCACATCGACAATGCAACAGGGGAGCTTGAAAACTGGTCAAAACAGCTTGAGTACAAGGTCCAGAAAAAGTCCGAAGAGCTTTCCGAAGCCCACAATGAACTTATGAATGTCGAGAGGATTGCCTCGCTTGGCAAGCTCTCCGCCTCGGTTGCACACGAGATCAACAACCCCCTGTCAGGCATCCTTGTGTATACCAAGCTGGTTCACAAGCAACTGGAAAACCAGGATCTCACACCCGCCAGGAGGCAGAACATACTGAATCAGCTCAAGCTGATTGAGACCGAGACCAAGCGATGTGGTGATATAGTCAAGGGACTGCTTGACTTCTCACGCAAGGACCAGGAGGATTTCGAGGAGTGGCATCTCAATGAGATAGTAAAGGGAACCTATGAGCTGATGCTTCATCATGTTAAGATTTCCAACATAAACTTCATATGCGGCATCGAAGCGGAAGATGACCTGATCCGCTGCAGCGCCAACCAGATTAAACAGGCATGCATAGCCCTGCTCGTTAATGCATCCGAAGCTGTATCGGAAAACGGGGAAATCACTCTTCGCACAATGAACCCTGACAACAAGAGCGTAAGGATTGAGATATCAGATAACGGATCGGGCATTGCACCTGAGGATATCCCGCATATATTCGAACCCTTCTTCACCACGAAGCACGATGCATCGGGTATAGGCCTCGGCCTGGCAATAGTCCACGGCATTGTGCAGAACCATAACGGAAAGATTGAGGTCGATTCCACTGTTGGCCGGGGCACTACAATTTTGATAACAATTCCGTTGAAAACAGCATAATCTGAAGGAGATGTCAGACAAAATTTCAATTCTGATAGTTGACGACGAGGACTCCGTAAGGGACTCGCTCCTCAACTGGTTCATTGAGGACGGCTACTATGTGGAGGCTGCCGAGAACGCAAAGAAAGCATTGCAATTGCTCGAAACCAGGGACTTCAATATCATCCTTGCCGATATAAAGATGCCTGGGATGGACGGTCTGGAGCTTCACCGCAGGATCAAGTCACTCAACAGGGAATCAATTGTAATTATAATGACAGCCTTCGCCTCTGTGGAGACGGCCGTTCAGGCGCTGAAGGACGGTGCGTATGATTACGTGACCAAGCCCTTTGATCCTGACGATCTTTCGCATCTCATCCGCAACGCTGCATCACAGATTGCCCTGAGAAATGAAAACGAAGCCCTTAAAAAGAGGGTTACAACCCTTGAAGAGGTTGATGACCTCATCGGTCAGAGCGAGGCGATACGCCTGGTTCTGGAGCAGGTTGAGAGCGTCGCTCAGTCGAACTCATCAGTTATAATTACCGGCGAGAGCGGAACAGGCAAGGAGTTGGTAGCCAGGGCTATACATGCCAACTCATCAAGACGGTACTTCCCGCTGATAAGTGTTCACTGCGGTGCCCTGACTGAAAGTCTGCTCGAGAGCGAGCTTTTCGGGCATGAGAAGGGAGCCTTTACCGGTGCCACATTCAACCGGAAGGGACGTTTCGAGATGGCTGATGGCGGCACGATCTTTCTTGATGAAATCGCCACAATCTCTCCCAAGATGCAGATAGAGCTGCTCAGAGTACTTGAAACCAAGAGCTTTGTAAGGGTTGGTGGAAACAAGGAGATTACATCCGACTTCAGGGTTATCTGCGCGACAAACAGGGATCTCGGCAGCATGGTCCACAACGGCACCTTTCGCGAGGACCTGTACTACAGGCTGAACGTTGTGAACATAAACATACCACCGCTTCGTGAAAGAGTGGACGATATTCCGCTGCTTGTCAGTCACTTCATCAGGAAATACTGCACCTCCATGAGTCGTGATATGATAACAATTGAACCCGCGGCATTGAAGCAGTTGGAGAAATTCGAATTCCCTGGAAATGTCAGGGAGCTCGAAAATATGATAGAGCGGGCCATCGTGATCGGAAACGGCAGGGAAATAAAGCTAAAGGACCTTCCGATGGGCAGGGAGGCGGCAGATACTTCGGTCGAAAGTCTGGACGAGCTTGAGAAGAGGCATATCGAACAGATACTGGTAAAGTACAGCTGGAATATCTCACGCTCTGCCAGGGCACTGAATGTGGACCGGGTGACGCTCTACAACAAGATCAGGAAATATGACCTGAAACAGAAGGAGTAACTTTCCCTGATATCCGCCCTTTGGAAGAAAAGAGGATCATATTGCTTTCCTGCGGCCAGTTTGACAGGGTGTTCCTTAAGAAGGTTGCCCTGGCGGCAGAGGCCGAGTACAGGCACGAAGTAATAACCGAGGAATGCCATCTCGATCTCAATCCCTTTTACAATCCGGCCAGGAGACAGTATGACGGGGACCGGCTGCTTCGTCATATGCACCTTTGCACTGACACTGAGCATACAAAAATGATCGGGCTTTTCAGGGTCGATCTATATATACCGATCCTGACATACATCTTTGGACAGGCCATACTCGGCAAGAGTGTGGCCATTGCCTCGGTCTTCAGGCTGCGCAACGAACTCTACGGCCTTAAACAGGATGAGAACCTGTTGCTGCTGAGGACAATAAAAGAGGTGATTCACGAGCTTGGACATACATTCGGCCTGATTCACTGTCACCATCTGACCTGCGTTATGCACTCCAGCACCTATGCTGAAGAGATCGACCTGAAGAGCGCGTCACTGTGCCCTGCTTGCCGGTCAATCCTTGCAGACGGTCAGAAATAAATCAGGGTGCCCATTTTGTGAGCACCCTGACTTGATCAATCGCGGTACGGGGCCCGATGGGGCCTCCCTGACATCGCTTATTTCGCCTTGAATCCGAACATTATCGCCACACAACCGCTCACGGGGAGCTGATCCCTTGTACCGAAAGTGGTCACCTTGACAACTACCTTGAGCTGCTGGCTCGACTCCAGTTTGAAGTCCCACACCTTAGCCAGTCCCTCATCCTTATTTGTGTACAGCACCTTGCCGGTTGCATCATAAACAGAGAACTCCACGGGCGGCATGCCGTCGGCCGAGCAGATGGCAAGACGGTACTCCAGGTCGGAGTAGAATGTCTTATAGAGTTCAGCCTCTTCGCCCTCAACCAAGACGGCAGCATGGTAGTTGCCGTCATGAAGATAAGCGCCCAGCTCCTTCTTGCAGAGCGATTTGGCAAAGCCTTTGCACTGTGCGGCAGCCTCACCCGGAACAAGAAGGGAGAGAAGCGCAGTAACCAGTAATGTTTGTATAAGCTGTCTCATCTGTATCTATTTTACATAAGTGTTTCTGATCTCTGCTACCTTATCCTTTATGGCAAGGAATGTATCCTGCGACATCTCCGACTTTGCTGCGCCTGTGATCTCGGTCATGCCGCTCGTTTCATTGTACTGGGCCTTTGAGGGTTCCGTCGAACGCTCGACCTTGTCAAAGAGTGCCTTCAATTCATGGATCGGCCCAAGCAGTTCCCGGATAGCAGTATTGTCATTATAGCTCTCAAGCAGACGTAACATGTCATCCACCGACATCTTCTGGTCAGTGATGGTTCCAACCAGTTTGTTGCCCCTGAAATTCTTCATGTCGACCATGTGAGTAGATATGTAAAGGCCTTCAATGAAACCGCCTGTGATAATCGTGGCAGCAACGGCATGCTGCTCATCATCCTCCAGGTATGCCTGTGAATTGAGGAAGGTCTCAGATACTATCTCCATTATCACGTCACGGTTATTGATGTTCTGTTCAAGCCGCTCTATGGTTGTTTCATCAATTGCATCAATTATTCCCAGTCCTGTAGCCATATCCTCCGC
>CAZHAI010000084.1:0-8300 GCA_964530645.1 uncultured Rikenella sp.
CAGGTTGCTGACATCGGGATAGTGGGTGAAAACACTGTTCTTGAGAAGAAGAAAGATGTGGATGTGCTTGAGCAATTGGGATTTGCCGGTTGCCGTCTCAGCCTGGCCATTCCGAAGGACGAAGAATATACGGGTCCGGGATTCTTCATGAACAAAAAAGTTGCTACGAGCTATCCGGTGCTTCTCAGCGAGTATTTCGCCGGAAAAAACATCAATGCCGAGATAGAGGAGCTGAGCGGAAGTGTTGAGATAGCCCCGGGAATAGGGCTTGCCGATGCAATCTGTGATATCGTCAGCTCCGGCAGCACCCTGCTTACAAATGGTCTGCGCGAGGTGGAGACGATCATGAAGAGCCAGGCGGTAATAATAGCAAACAGGGATATCAGCGGGGAGAAGAAAGAGATACTTGAAAAACTTCTCTTTCGCATCAGGGCCGTAAAGAACGCAAGGGAGAACAAATACATCCTGCTCAATGCCCCCGAAGAGGCAGTGAGTGATATTTGCAGGATCCTTCCCGGAATGAAAAGCCCGACAATACTGCCACTGGCGGAGAAGGGATGGTGCAGCCTCCACTCTGTTGTAAAAGAAGATGAGTTCTGGGAGAGGATCGATCAGCTCAGGGCAGCAGGGGCTGAAGGTATCCTTGTAATTCCAATTGAAAAAATGATACTGTAATGAAGAAGTTTATTTACCCGTCACCGGCTGAAATCAGCGAGGCTCTTGCGAGGCCTTCGGCTGGCACCGGTGATATCGACAGGAGTGTCAGGGAGGTGCTTGCCCGTGTAAGGGACGAGGGAGATGTCGCCCTGCGCGAATTCTCTGAAAAATTTGACGGTTATGCTCCTGCATCAATTAAAGTGGATGAAACTGAACTTACTGAGGCTGCAAAACTGATACCTGAGGAGCTCAGAAAAGCTATGCTCATGGCTCATTCGAACATCACAGCGTTTCACTCTGAACAGCTGAAGGGAACACAGGTGGTAAATACCGCAGAGGGCGTTAAGTGCTGGAGCCGCGAGGTGGCAATTGAGAAGGTTGGCCTGTATATACCCGGAGGTAGCGCACCTCTCTTTTCAACCGTTATGATGCTGGCCATACCGTCACGCCTGGCCGGATGCCGTGATATCATCCTCTGCACCCCTCCCGGAAAAGATGGCAGGGTAAGCCCGCTGATTCTCCATGCAGCCTGGCTGTGCGGCGTAACCGCAGTCTATACGGTCGGAGGTGCACAGGCAATTGCAGCTATGGCCTACGGGACTATGTCGATACCGGCAGTTTATAAAATATTCGGTCCCGGAAACAGGTATGTCACAAGGGCCAAGGAGCTTGTCCAGCTTGAGGGTATTGCAATAGACATGCCCGCCGGGCCAAGCGAGGTGCTTGTGATTGCAGATGATAGCGCCAACCCCTCCTTTGTGGCTGCCGATCTCATCTCGCAGGCTGAACACGGAACTGACAGCCAGGTCCTAATGCTTACCGACAGCAAAGAGATGCTGGAAAAAGTACAAAGGGAGGTCGAAAAGCAGGTATTGAAAATCGCAAGAAGTGAGATAGCCGGAAAATCACTGGCCAACAGCTCACTCATTCTTCTACGCGATATTGATGAATGTCTCAAAGTCAGCAATCAATACGCGCCTGAACACCTGATAATTGCAACCTCGGATCCCTATGCTCATGCCTCTGCTGTTGTCAATGCCGGGTCAGTATTCCTTGGAAATTACAGCAGTGAGAGCACGGGCGACTACATCACCGGGCCAAATCACACCCTTCCCACCGGAGGATATGCCCGGAGCTTCAGTGGTCTGTCAACCGGAAGCTTTATGAAGAAGATTTTCTTCCAGGAGGTAACGGCACAAGGCTTAATGAATATTGGTCCTGCAACAGAATTACTGGCCGGAGCAGAGATGCTCGGCGGACACCGGAATGCAGTATCCGTCAGACTTAAATACCTGAGCGATGAACAGAATTGACCGGCTGGTAAGGCCTAACGTGAGAGCGCTTGTGCCATACTCATCTGCCAGGGATGAATATGAAGGGAAGGAGGGCATCTTCCTTGATGCCAACGAGAGTCCATTCGGACCGCTCAACAGGTATCCCGATCCCCGCCAGAGGGAGCTCAGGGCTGCGATCAGTAAACTGAAGGGCGTAGCCGAAGAGAATATCTTCCTCGGGAACGGAAGCGATGAGGTGATTGATCTCTGTTACAGGATCTTCTGCAATCCGGGAACGGACAGGGCAGTGATCTTCCCTCCGACATACGGGATGTACGGTGTCTCAGCGGCAATCAATGACGTTGAGGTTATTAATGTGCCGCTGGATCAGGATTTTAATATCGATATTCAGGCAGTCATCCCGCTATTGGCTGATGAGCGGATAAAACTGATTTTCATTTGCTCGCCGAATAACCCGACAGGCAACTGCATGGACCCGGAAAGCATTGAGTTCATTATCAGAAACTTCTGGGGCATTGTGGTGATTGACGAGGCCTATGCCGATTTCAGCGGGATGCCTTCATTTATTGAAAAGACGGGGCATTATGACAACCTGATAGTGATGCAGACCTTCAGCAAGGCCATGGGCATGGCAGCAGCACGGATCGGAATGGCTTTCTCATCACCCGAAATACTGAAGTACTTCTTCCGGATGAAACCTCCCTATAACATCAGCCTCCTGAACCAGGAAGCGGCGCTTGCGAAACTGAATGACATCAGACCAATTGCCATTCAGACAGAGACCATTGTATCCGAACGCAGGAGGCTTGCCGAAAAACTGGCGACGATACCGCTTGTTGAGAAGGTATGGTCTTCTGACGCAAACTTCCTGCTAGTGAGGGTAAAGGATGCCGATGCTGTGTACAATAAGCTGATAGCCAATAATATCGTCGTCAGAAACAGGAGTCGTGAGATCAGCGGTTGCCTGCGCATTACAACAGGCACAAGGAGTGAGAACGACAGGCTCCTCGATGAACTGAACAAAATAAGGATATAAGGACCGCAGCATAACTGACACAAACAGAAATGAAAATATTTCGCATATGAAAAAGGTATTGTTTATTGACAGGGATGGCACCATCCTTAAAGAACCGGCCGATGAGCAGGTAGACAGCCTGGAAAAACTTGAATTCATGCCGGGTGTCATCACTGCACTTTCATCCATTGCCCGTGAAACGGATTTTGAACTGGTAATGGTGACAAACCAGGACGGGCTGGGCACACCGGCATTCCCGGAAGAGGATTTCCTTCCCCCTCACAATAAAATGTTATCAATACTCGATGGTGAAGGGGTAAAGTTCGCAGCGCAGTTCATCGACCGCTCCTTCGGGGAGGATAACTCTCCTTACCGTAAGCCGGGAACGGCTATGCTGACGCAATATCTCGCACAGGGTGTTGACCTCGGATCATCGTACGTCATCGGCGACCGCCAGACAGACATGGAGCTGGCACGAAACCTGGGATGCGGGTCAATCTTCTTCAGCAATGGGAAATACGGGGAGGCTTCACTCTGCACTACAGACTGGGATGAGATACGCAGGTTCCTGAAAAAGATACCGAGAAGGGCAACCGTTTCCAGAAAGACCAGTGAGACAGCCATTGAGGCTGAAATAACCCTTGACGGCACGGGAAAGAGCAAGATTGACACGGGTATTGGCTTCCTTGACCATATGATTGACCAGCTGGCCCGGCACGGCGGTATTGATATCAGCCTGTCGGCAACCGGAGACCTCAGGGTGGATGAGCACCACCTTGTTGAAGATGTGGGACTGGTCCTTGGGGAGGCTTTTTATAGAGCCCTGGGCAGTAAAAAAGGGATTGGCCGGTATGGCTTCACCCTCCCGATGGATGACTCACTGGCACAGGTTACGCTCGACTTCGGAGGGAGACCATGGCTGACATGGGATGTAGTCTACAGATCTGAGAGGGTCGGCAATATCCCTTCGGAAATGTTCTCCCACTTCTTCAGATCATTCAGTGACAACGCAAAATGCAACATCCACATTCACGCAGCAGGCGAGAATGAGCACCACATGACCGAGGCAATATTCAAGGCTTTTGCCAGGGCCGTAAGAATAGCCGTCGCAGCCACGGACAACAACATTCTCCCATCAACGAAAGGAACATTATGATAGCTGTTCTGCAATATAATTCAGGAAACATCAAGTCTGTGCAGGTCGCACTTGAGAGACTGGGACAAACGGCTGTCATCACATCCGATCCGGAGATTATTACAATGGCAGACAAGTTAATCATACCGGGTGTGGGTGAGGCGGGGTCAGCAATGGAACACCTGAAGGAGAGAGGCCTTGACAGGGTGATTGTCTCTCTGAAACAACCGGTACTCGGCATTTGCCTGGGCCTTCAGCTCATGTGCCGGTATTCTGAAGAGGGCGACACAGAATGCCTCGGCATATTCGATACCTCAGTAAAAAGATTCCCGGCCGGAGCCAAGGTGCCCCACATGGGATGGAATGACTTCGTCACTTTGGGTGAAGATCCTATTCTTAAGGGAATAAATCCGGCGGATGATGTATACTACGTTCACAGCTATTACGCAGGAATAAATGAATACACTACCGCCGTCTGCGATTACGGAGTGCCGTTCTCTGCGGCAATGAGAAGAGACAATTTCTTTGCCACACAGTTCCATCCCGAGAAATCAGCAGGGACAGGAGCCCGCATACTTGCTAACTTCCTTGGGTTATGAGAATAATTCCCGCAATGGATATTATTGACGGCGACTGCGTCAGGCTGACCCAGGGCGACTATTCAAGGAAAACCCTCTACGGCCGGGAACCGGTTGATGTGGCCAGGGAACTCGAAGCGCACGGAATAAAATACCTCCACATGGTTGACCTTGACGGAGCACGGGAAGGAAAAATCAGAAATCAGAGTGTGCTTGAGACAATAGCCTCCAAAACCGGACTGAAGGTTGATTTTAGCGGTGGCTTGAGAACTGATGAAGATCTGCGCACCGCTTTCAGTTGCGGCGCCTCACAGGTAACATGCGGGAGCATTGCCGTGACAAAGCCCGACCTCTTCCTGGGGTGGCTGGCTGAATACGGTCCGGAAAAGATAATCCTCGGAGCCGACTTCAGAAACAGAAAGGTGGCAACAGGCGGATGGCTCTCCGGATATGAAACTGATATAATTGCCTTCCTCCGGAACTACAGGTCGGAAGGTGTGCTGTACGCCATGTGCACTGACATCGAGAAGGACGGGATGCTCGAGGGACCATCCGTTGAAATGTACAGGGAGATCGTGCAGATTGAAGGCCTCTCACTGATTGCAAGCGGTGGCATCACCTCACTGGAAGACTTATTGATCCTCCGGGAGACCGGATGCGAGGCAGCCATTATCGGCAAGGCAATTTATGAAGGTAAGATATCACTTGAAGAACTGGCCGGGTTATGCTGAAAAAGAGAATCATACCGTGCCTTGACATAAGGGACGGACGTACAGTCAAGGGAGTAAGCTTCGTCAACCTCAGGGATGCCGGAGATCCAGTGGAACTGGCACGAGCGTACGCTGACCAGGCTGCAGATGAACTTGTCTTTCTGGATATCACTGCAACACATGAAAAGAGAAAAACACTTGCCTCGCTGGTCGAAAAGATTGCCGGAGCCATCAACATCCCGTTCACAGTCGGAGGCGGAATCAGCACAAGGGAGGATGTATCAGTTCTTATCAGCTCCGGGGCTGACAAGGTAAGCGTCAATTCGGCTGCTGTAGCCGAACCCCGGCTGATTTCCCGGCTCGCCGGCAGCTTCGGCAGCCAGTGCATTGTAGTTGCAATTGATGCGCAAATGATTAACGGCGAATGGATGGTGTGCATCAACGGTGGAAGGAATGTCACAGGATTGAGGGCCCTGGATTGGGCCGTAGAGGCTGAGAGGCTGGGTGCCGGAGAGATACTCCTCACATCATTTAACCGTGACGGAACAAAAGAGGGATTTTCAACTGACATCACCTCTGCAATCAGTGACATGGTAAATATCCCCGTCATTGCCTCGGGTGGTGCAGGCACTATGGATCACTTCAGGAGGGTTTTCGAAGAGACTTCCTGCAGCGCAGCCCTGGCGGCCTCGGTATTTCACTTCGGCGAAATACTGATCCCTGATCTTAAAAGATACCTTCAGAAAAATAATATAAACGTAAGACTATGACTATCGATTTTATAAAAGGTGACGGCCTGGTGCCTGCCGTAATCCAGGACAACTCCACAATGCAGGTGCTGATGGTAGGATACATGAATGAGGAGGCTTACAATAAAACTGTCAGCGAAGGAAGGGTTACATTCTTCAGTCGCAGCAGGCAGAGACTCTGGACCAAGGGAGAGACCTCCGGCAACTTCCTGACGGTGAAGGATATTCTTCCCGACTGTGACAATGATGCACTTCTGATAAGGGTAGAACCGGCCGGCCCGGTATGTCACCTGGGAACAAATTCATGCTTCGGCGACCCCGATGCAAAAGGCTTCCTTTACAGGCTGGAAAAGATAATCGGTGACAGGATAAGTGAAAATGCAGCTGATTCCTATACAAACAAATTATTTCATAAGGGGATTAACAAGATAGCCCAGAAGGTTGGTGAAGAGGCAGTTGAACTAGTGATAGAAGCAAAGGATGACAACATTGACCTGTTCAGAAACGAGGCTGCCGACCTGTTATATCACCTGCTTGTACTCCTCAGGGCCAGGTCAACAACACTGTCAGAGATAGAAGAAGTACTCTCACTGAGACATAAAACAAAATGAAGTAAAAGCAACAGTACTGTTAAAAAAATCCACCTCTCAACATCTGTGGTTTAAAATAATCATTATGTTTGCACTGATGAAACAATTCAAGGTATATAACTGGCGCTGGTGCAGCTCATAATATGAAGCTGTGAATCACGCCGTTATATAACCTGTAAAGGATAATTATACAAAGAGGCACGCTGATCACAGCGTGCCTCTTGTTTTTTATAAACTCTGAAAATATTAACTGAAATGGAAAAGATCACGAAAATTCTGCTCAATGAAAACGAAATGCCCCGTCAATGGTATAACATAATGGCAGACATGCCCAATAAGCCATTGCCGCCGCTCAATCCGGCTACCGGGAAGCCGGTCGGTCCGGACGACCTCTCGGTAATCTTTCCGATGGAACTGATCAGGCAGGAGGTGTCAACGGAAAGGTACATCGACATTCCCGACGAGGTGCTCGACCTCTACCGGACCTTCCGTCCCTCCCCCCTCTTCCGGGCGCGCAGCCTGGAGAAGGCGATTGGAACAAAGAGCAAAATCTACTACAAGTACGAAGGAGGCAACTACTCCGGTTCGCACAAGGCCAACACCGCCATCCCTCAGGCCTACTACAACAAGATGGAGGGTGTTCGTCGCATCACCACCGAGACCGGGGCCGGCCAGTGGGGCAGCGCCATGAGCTTCGCCTGCAACCACTTCGGACTCGAACTGCTGGTTTTCATGGTCAGGGTCAGTTATAACCAGAAACCGGGGCGCAAGCTGATGATGAACACCTACAACGCCAGGGTGGTACCCTCGCCAAGCACAATGACTTCCGCAGGCAGGAAGGTGCTTGAGAAAGATCCCGATTCTCCGGGCAGCCTGGGTATAGCCATCTCCGAAGCCATGGAGATAGCAGCACAGGATCCCTATACGAAATATGCCCTTGGCAGCGTGCTCAACCATGTCATTCTCCACCAGACAATAATCGGGGAAGAGGCGTTGATACAGCTGGAGAAGGCAGGCGATTATCCCGATGTGGTGATCGGGTGCTTCGGCGGAGGGTCAAATTTTTCAGGAATTTCCTTCCCCTTCCTCAGGGAGAACCTTGTCAACGGTAAAAAAACAAGGATGGTGGCAGTGGAACCGGCATCATGTCCAAAACTCACCAAAGGTAAATTTACATATGATTTCGGTGACCAGTCGGGCATGACACCACTGCTGCCCATGTACACCCTCGGCCATAATTTCATCCCGGACAAGATTCATGCAGGAGGATTACGGTATCATGGGGCCGGCGTTCTGGTCAGCCAGTTGCGGAAGGACGGTCTGATTGAGGCAAAAGCCAAGTTCCAGCGCGAATGTTTCGAGGGAGCCCTGCTATTTGCCCGTGCAGAAGGAATCCTGCCTGCTCCGGAGTCATCCTATGCCATCGCCGGGGCACTTGATGAGGCAAGGAGAGCCGACCTGGAGGGAGTTTCGAAAACCATTCTCTTTAACCTCAGCGGGCACGGCCATTTTGATATCACCGCCTACGAGAAATACTTCGAAGGCAACCTGCCGGATCATGAGACTACGGC
>CAZHAI010000085.1:0-5873 GCA_964530645.1 uncultured Rikenella sp.
TGAAGACCATACGTAACTACACTCATGAGGAGGTGTGTGACATTGTCGAACGTAGCGGCCTGCGAGGGCGCAGCGGCGGCGGCTTCCTCACCGGGCTGAAGTGGAAATACGCACTGAATTCTGCGTCTGACAACAGGTACCTCATCTGCAACGCCAAGGAGAGTGATCCCGGTTCATACGCTGACAGGTCTGTGCTCGAGGGTGACCCTCACAGGCTGATCGAGGGCATCTGCATCGCTGCCTATGCAATCGGATCCTCAAATGCAGTCATCTACCTGAAGACCGGGTCGCCTCACCCGCTGGCACGCCTCCGCACAGCGCTCGCCGCCGCTGCTGAATACGGTATAACAGGACATAACATCCTCTCCAGCGGATTCAACCTTGAAATAGTAATACGTGAAGAGGCCGGGGCTTTCGTCTGCGGAGAAGAGACGGCTCTGATAGCAAGCCTGGAAGGAAAGCGCGGGATGCCGGAGCTCAAACCTCCGTACCCTACAACAAGCGGACTCTATGGAAAGCCCACAGTCATCAATAACGTCGAGACGCTTATGAATGTGCCCCTCATAATGTCTCACGGTCCTGAATGGTTCCGTACAATGGGCACCGAGGGAAGCAAGGGCACCAAACTCTTCTCACTCGGGGGCAGGGGCAGGTATACAGGCCTCATCGAGGTGGAGATGGGAACAACTTTCAGAACCATTGCCGAGGGCATCGCCGACGGCATAAGGGACGGTAAGGCTCTCAAAACACTCCAGATAGGAGGACCGTCAGGAACATTTATAACAGAGAAGAATCTCGACCTGCCGGTCGACTTTGATGTGCTGCGGAGCAACGGTATCGCCATGGGCTCCGGAGGATTGATCATAATTGATGAGACAACCTGCCTGGTCGATTTCGTCAGGTATTACATGGAGTTCATTCACCGGGAGAGTTGCGGTAAGTGCATCCCCTGCCGTGAGGGTACCGGCCGCATGCTCGAGATCCTCGAAAACGTGGTCCGCAAACCGATTACAGAGGACTCCAACGCCACCCTCGAGAGATTCAAGGGTGTGATGCAGCTCGAAACCATCGCTTCGGTGATGAAGGACACTTCGCTTTGCGGGCTGGGACAGACGGCTCCCAACCCATTTATAAGCGCCCTCGCCAACTACCGTGAGGAGTTTGAGGAGCATATCTTTGATCGACGATGCCGTGCCAACGTGTGCCGGGGTCTGAGGACATTCAGCATCGATGTTGAAAAATGCACGGGATGCACAGTATGCGCCGCCAAATGTCCTGTGAATGCAATCTACGGAACCAGGCTGCAGCCTTTCTTCATCGTTGAGGACAAGTGCATAGGGTGCGGAGTGTGTTATGATGTATGCAAGTTCAGTGCCGTTACAGTAAAATAAGCCATGCAGTTCACAATAGAAGTTAACAACAAGAGCATCAGGGCGGAGAAGGGTGAGACAATCCTCTCTGCGCTGAACCGCAACGGCATAATAATTCCCACCCTGTGCCGGATGGCTGAGTTCACACCCACAGGTGCATGCCGCATGTGCGTGGTGGAGGTGGAGGGGCGAGACAGGCTGGTCACCGCCTGCTCGGCGCCGGTGGAGGAGTGGATGAAGATCAAGACCCACTCGCCGCGCGTCATCAGGGCCCGAAAGACAATTGTTGAGCTGCTGCTCTCAAATCATCCCGACGACTGCCTTTACTGCGACCGTAACCTGGACTGCGAACTGCAGCGGCTCTCTGATGAGATGCAGGTGAGGGAGCGGCGTATCCGGGGAAGCAAGATAAAGCCCCGGCGCGACCAGTCGAGCCCCGCCATTGTTCGTGAGCTCTCAAAATGCATCCTCTGCGGCCGCTGCCTCAGGGTTTGCGAGGAGGTTGTTACAGCCACATCAATTGACTTCATCGGCCGCGGACGATACACCCACGTGGGACCGGCCATGGACCGTGACTTCAACTTCTCAAGCTGTATCCACTGCGGGCAGTGCGTCCTTGTCTGCCCCACGGGAGCCCTCCATGAGAAGCATTACCTCTCCGAGGTTCAGGAGCAGCTCAGCAAGAGTGATGTGACAAGGGTGATTCAGTATTCACCGCTGGTTCCTTACGCCCTCGCTGAAGAACTGGGTATCAAGTACAACCGTGATTTCGACAGGCTTCTCAATGCTGCCCTCAGGAAGACCGGTTTTGACAAGATCTATCTTTCAGGAACAGGTACGGATATACTCATAACCGAACTCACAAACGCTATAATTGACTCAGAGAATAAGCCGGACAGGAAGCCGCTGATCGTATCGGCCTGCCCTGCCTGGGTCAAATACTGCGAGCAGTTCACACCCGAACTGCTGCCGCTGCTTTCAACACTCAAAACTCCCCAGCAGATATCTGGAGCGATAATCAAGTCAGTCGTCCCTGTCACCGGTGACAAACCCAGACTCTATACCGTGTCAGTCACTCCATGCACTGCGATGAAGTTCGAGGCACGCCGTGACAGTATGACAAGGAAAGGCATCAGCGATATCGATACGGTTCTGACCGTGAGGGAGCTTGCAAGACTGATAGTGCTGTACGGCATTGACATATCAAACATTGATCCGGAATCAGCCGACGAACCGATGGAACTGCGAAGCTCGGCATCACTGCTTGCTGAGTCAGCCGGAGGCATCACTGAATCTGTTCTCCGCTCCCTTGCTGTAAGAAAGGGTGAGAAGGAGGCTGACAAGCCTGCAGTGAAGAAGCTGCGCAACACGGGCAATTTCCGCGAGACAGTTGTAACAATTGGCGGGAGGAGTTACTCGGTTGCCGTGGTCGACGGGCTGAAAGGGCTCGCGAAAATCAAACAAATGGTGGATTCAGGAGCAAAATATGACCTGGTGGAGGTTATGGCCTGCCCGGGCGGTTGCGTCAACGGCGGAGGAATGCTCCCTGCCGGATCGAAGGAGGCAGTGAGACAGCGATCGAGATTCATCTGGCAGACAGACGACCAGGAAGCAGTGCGCGGACCCGAACAGTCGGCCTCGGTGGCAGATCTTTATGGCAGGGTATTTGAACAGTACTCTGAGCTTGCTGACAGGCAGTTGTTTCACACTCATTTCAGCAAGAGGGATGTGTTGCTTTAAAAGAGAGAGACCATGCTTGTATACACAATAAAGGAGCTTTGCCGTACATGCTACACCTGCGTAAGGGAGTGTCCGGCCCGCGCTATCCGGATCGTCGGAGGCCAGGCCGAGGTGATCACCGAGAAGTGTATCGCCTGCGGCAACTGCACGAAGGTCTGCAGCCAGGGTGCAAAGGTGTTCGTCAATACAACTGACCTTGTAAAAAAAGTGCTTGCCAGACCCGGCAAAAAGGCTGCACTGGTGGCTCCCAGCTTCCCCGCCGAGTTCCAGGAAGTGGCTGATTATCAGAAGATCATTGGCATGGTAAGGGCTATGGGTTTTGACTATGTCTCAGAAGTATCATTCGGGGCTGACCTGGTGGCACACCGGTACCGTAACCTTATCAGCGAAGCCGGAGAAAAGACATACATATCCTCAGACTGTCCTGCAATAGTCTCATTCGTACGATATTATCACTCAGACCTGACACAGGACCTGATTCCGGTGGTCTCACCCATGGTGGCAATGACAAGGGTCATGAGGAACAAATACGGAGATGACCTGTCCGTTGTCTTTATTGGCCCGTGCGTGGCAAAGAAGGCGGAGAATGCGGAGGTGGATGCGGCCATTACATTCATCGAACTGCGCGAAATGCTTGAGGAGTCAGGAATCAACCCTGACAATGTCCCTCCGTCAGAGTTCGATCCGCCCCTTGGCGGCAGGGGGGCGATATTTCCTGTGACAAGAGGCCTGCTCCAGACTGCCGGTGTGAATGACGATGCCATAACCGGCAACATAATTGCCGCAGAGGGAAGGATCGGTTTCCAGGAGGCGATCAAGGAATTCGAACAGGGGATGATAGGTGGCCAGCACCTCGAGCTTCTCTGTTGCGAGGGATGCATCATGGGACCCGGGATGAGCAAGGGCGGCAAACTGTATAACAGGAGAGCCCTCGTGAGCAGCTATGCCCAGAACAAGATGGCATCCCTTGACATGGAGGAGTGGAGGAACAACCTCGAGATCTTTGACAGGCTTGACCTCACAGTCCGTTACCGCCCGGAGGATAAACGCATGCTGATACCACCGGACGACGATGAGGAGGTGCGCCAGGTACTGGCTTCAATGGGCAAGCTGACAGACAAGGACCACCTGAACTGCGGGGCATGTGGCTATGATACCTGCTATGACCACGCAATTGCTATAATCAAGGGACTGGCAGAGGAGGAGATGTGCCTGCCCTATACAATAGAAAAACTGCACAGGTCTGTTCAGGACCTGGCGCTATCAAATGCCAAGCTGACGACAATGCAGAACGCACTCAAGCAGTCGGAGAAGCTTGCTCACATGGGCCAGCTGTCGGCAGGCATTGCCCACGAGCTCAACAATCCCCTTGGTGTGGTTATCATGTACAGCAATATCCTGCTGGATGAGAGCAAGCCTGAGGATCCGGTCCGCGAGGACCTGCAACTCATTGTGGAGCAGGCGGCCAGGTGCAAGAAGATCGTTGGCGGACTGCTTAACTTTGCCCGTAAAAACCAGGTGAATCACCAGTTCATCAACATCAGGAAGCTGACTGAAAGCAGTATCGCGGGCGTTGTGTTTCCGGAGAATGTAAAGGCGGTCATTGAGGACCGGACAACAACTCCTGATGCATCAATCGACTCTGAACAGATGACACAGGTACTCACAAACCTTTTCAGAAATTCAATTGACGCTATGCCTGACGGGGGAACCCTGACTGTTACACTGGAGGACACTCCAAGTGATGTGATCTTCAACATCGCTGACTCCGGCTGCGGTATAAAGGAGGAGGACAAACCTAAAATCTTCGAACCATTCTTCACTACCAAAGGGATAGGCAGGGGCACAGGTCTGGGACTTGCAACCACATACGGCATCGTCAAGATGCACAAGGGACAGATATCCGTGGAGACAAACAGTGACCCCGCCAAAGGTCCCACCGGAACAACCTTCAGGATAATATTGCCCAGGAGACCGGAATAGCCGGCAGGTGATGAATATTGATAAACAGGAATATAAAACACAAATAATGAGTAAAATACATACAGTTCTGCTCGCTGACGATGACCCCGACTACCTCTTCCAGGTGGCCTTTTACCTGCGTAAGGCAGGTTTCGAGGTGATGGCCGTGGAGAGTCAGGCCGAGGCTGAGCAGGTTATCACAAAAATGAAGCCTGATATTGCCGTTTTCGACCTGATGATGGAGAGTGATGACAGCGGCTTCATCCTCTGCTACAAACTAAAGAGGAAACATCCCGAGGTGCCGGTGATACTGGCAACAGCTGTTTCGAGGGAGACGGGAATTACCTTTGGCCTGAACGGAGGACAGGACCGCGACTGGATCAGGGCTGACCTCTACCTCGAAAAGGGAGTGAGACCCGAACAGCTCGAACAGGAGATCAGGAAACTTCTAAAGATCTGACCATGGCACAACTTAAGATTCTCGTCGTTGATGATGAACCGGGCATCAGGTCCGGCGTAACCAGGATACTGGGGAATTTTCATGTCACTTATCCGTTTATGGATGAGGATTATACATTTCAGATTCTTGAAGCGGCAACAGGTGAGGAAGGTATTGAGATTATTGACCGGGAGATGCCTGATATTCTGCTCCTTGATAATAAGCTCCCCGGCATACAGGGAGTGGAGGTGCTCGAGTATGTAAGAAAAAAGAATTATGATATTGTTGTGGCGATGATTACGTCCTATGCCTCCATTGACGTGGCCGTGAAGGCGCACAACGACGGAGCCATTGACTTCATC
>CAZHAI010000085.1:5883-8238 GCA_964530645.1 uncultured Rikenella sp.
CAGATAACCAAGCAGCAGTACCTGCGCAGGATAACACAGAAGCTTAAGGTTGAAGGCAGGAAAGTGAGGTTTCAGTTCCTCTCAGTGCTTTCGCACGAACTCAAAGCACCCCTGAACGCAATTGAGGGATATCTCAAGATGATGCAGGAGAGGCAGATGGGTGATTCACTCGACGAATATGCCTCGGCAATAGAGCGGTCACTTCAGCGGATTGACAGTATGAGGCATCTTATCATGGACCTGCTCGACTTTACCAAGGTGAGCTTCGAAAGGCACCTGGAGAAGATGCAGAACGTAAACCTGAAGGAGCTGTTGTCAATGGCCGTTGTTACTGTCAGTCCCTATGCAATACACAAGGATATTCAGTTCGTTACTGAGGTAAGAGGTTGCGAGAGCATATGGGCTGATCCGAATGATTTCGAGATCATATTGAACAACCTGGTTTCAAATGCAGTCAAGTACAACAAGCCCGGTGGCACCGTGACAGTCACAATCGACTGCAATGAGACTGAATTTACCCTTTCGGTGGCTGACACAGGCATCGGGATGAACAGTGAAGAGCGGGAGATGCTGTTCGAAGAGTTCTCCAGGATAAGGAATGACAAGACACGAAATATAAGCGGCAGCGGACTGGGGCTTTCAATAGTCAGGAAGGTCGTTGAGCTTTATCACGGGGTAATAAATGTGGAGAGCGCCCCAGACAGGGGATCGGTCTTCACGGTGATAATACCCAGATCACAGGTATCTAATTTAAAAACTGGAATATGAAGACACTCCCGGGAAAAACCGTTGAACGTCTCAGCCAGTACAGGAGGGCGCTTATCGCCACCCTGGCTGCAAACCGTAATTATGTTTTCTCACATGAGCTGGCCGCGATGCTGCATATAACGGCCGTGCAGGTGCGGCGCGACCTGATGCTCATAGGCTATGGCAGCGTGATGCGAAAAGGCTACGATGTGCGCGAACTGATCAGAACCATAGGCTCGATAATCGACGCTCCCAACGGGCTGAATGTTGCAATCATCGGGATGGGTAACCTGGGAAGGGCTATTACAGGCTACTTCAAGGGCAAGCGCACGAACATGAACGTTGTGGCCGCCTTTGATGTTGATCCGCAGAAGGTTGACAAAGTGGTTGCAGGGGTACGCTGCTTCAACATAAGCCAGCTGAGGAAACTCCGGGAGGAGCTTGAGATCAATGTTGCCGTACTTGCAGTACCAACCGACCAGGCCGTATCAATGGCCTCAATACTTGTCAATATAGGAATCAGGGGCATAATGAACTTTACCACAGTGCCTCTGAATGTCCCTGACAACGTCTTCCTCGAAGAGTTTGACATGATCACGTCAATCGAGAAGGTAGCATACTATGTAAAGGAGAATCAGCAGCCGGCAGGATAATGAGAATCTTCGGGAGCTTCCGGGAGGCAGCGGTCATAAAATCGCCCGTTGTGACAACCGGTACCTTTGACGGTGTCCACATAGGTCACCGCACAATCATCAGGAGACTGAAGAAGCTGGCCTCAGAACACGAGGGCGAAAGCGTCCTCATCACATTTCATCCCCATCCGAGGGTTGTCCTCTATCCGGAGACTGCCGGGAAGGGACTGAAGCTCATCTGCTCACAGGAGGAAAAGATAGAGCTGCTCCGGAAGGCGGGACTTGACAACGTCATAATCATAGAGTTTACGCGCGATTTTGCACAGATCACAAGCGAGGAGTTCGTAAAGGATATCCTGTGCGGCATCCTGGGTGCAAAGGTGATCGTGGTAGGTCATAATCATCACTTCGGGTTCAACCAGCAGGGCGATTACCGCACGCTGTGGGAGTGGAGGGAAAAGTATGGCTTTGAGGCGGAGGAGATCCCGATGCAGGAGGTTCAGAACGAGACCGTCAGCTCAACCCGGATAAGGCAGGCGCTGACAGAGGGCTATATACAGCGCGCCAACGCCTATCTCGACCATTTCTACCTGATCATCGGCACAGCGGTAAGGGAGGATCCCGCTTTCAGCACCCGGGTTCCGATGTTACGTATCCCTGTGACTGACGTAACCAAGCTGGTCCCGGCCCCGGGCCTGTACGCAGTTTCCTGTGCGGCTGAGACATATTATTCCAGGGGAATGGTTTACATTCCAGACAACGGAGCTCCGCTGCCGGATATATTCCTCCATCTTGAGAACTATGAGAATGACATCCCCGGAAAAAGGATGACTCTCTTCTTCCATAAACGTCTCGATTCGAGCCATCAGACAACGGATCCGGAAAGGGCACTTATTGCTGGCGTCAGAGAGATTGAGGAACTTATCTTCTGACTTTTCTGAACAGGAAGAGGCCAAAAACCGTATCTTTGCATATT
>CAZHAI010000086.1:0-8213 GCA_964530645.1 uncultured Rikenella sp.
GTTTCCGGCCTCTGAAGATTCCTGCGTGGGTGATCCTGACTGTGTCATGCATCAGGACATCACGGGCCTCGTATACTTTCCTGTCCTTGACAGTAACCCTGTCATCCTGCTTTTCATTCTTTGTCCTGGCGGGCTGAGAAGGGAAGATCTCGGCATCCGGTACTCCATGGTCGGCGAACCTGATTCTTCTGGATGATACACCGGAAAGGGTGACAACCAGGTCCATTCCGTCCGGCACTTCTACCAGCCTGCTGTAAACAGGCAACTCAGGCATACCGGTCTCAGGGGTTTGATGGTGCCCCTGCAGCAATAGTCGGAGGTACCGTCCTGAGGGGTCATTGACAGTCAGAAACCTGGGTTCATCGGAACGGTACATGATCTCTGAAGGCTGACGCGAAGAAATTCCTGCAGTCCGATCACCGGAAGACCTTTCGGTGTATGGCTGGGACTCTGCTACGCGCAGATTTAGCAGCATCAAAACAGCTGCCAGCATTATTGCGGTTACCCGCTGATCTACCCTCATAACCTGAAAAAGCGAAGCCAAGATAACTAAAATTACCTCAATTTATATGCCGAAAGCCCTTCCTGCCGTTATATAAATTGAATTCGTATATTTAACCAATATTACAGGAAGAATGTTCAGGGTATGAAGAAGGGGCTTCATCTTTTATTATTCTTTTTATTTTACTCATTGTCAATCAGCTCGCAGATCAACAGGTACGGTACGCCTTTGATCAGCTCGTTTGATGCTGCAGATATCCCCGGTAACCCAACAATTGTAAGTGTTACGATGGATGGGAGGGGCGTCATGCATTTCGGCAATGAGGCCGGAGGCATAGTTACATTTGACGGCACCTCATGGAACCTTATACGGACTCCCGGCACCGGCAGAATTACTGCCCTGGCCACTGATACCAGGGGTGTAGTATTTGCCGGAGGCGAAAACGACTTCGGTTTTCTTCAGCCTGACCTTTCCGGGAGACTGACCTGGCACTCCCTGTCAGGAATGATAAGCGACTCCACCGCAACTACCGGCATAGGTTCAATCAAATCAATTGCAGCAGACAGCAATGCAGTCTTTCTTACAGACGGGAAAATGCTTTTTTCTCTTGAGACAGGCAGCGACTCTGTCATTGTGACCGATATGGAGATCAGTTCCGGCATCAGTACCGTTTCAAGCCTGATTGCCTTTGATAACAGGATAATCATCGCCGACAGA
Source organism: uncultured Rikenella sp. (assembly GCA_964530645.1). Taxonomy (GTDB): domain Bacteria; phylum Bacteroidota; class Bacteroidia; order Bacteroidales; family VadinHA17; genus SR-FBR-E99. The sequence continues at coordinate 1,220 of CAZHAI010000086.1, forward strand.
AATGAAGGACTGTTCGTTTACAGCGATGGCACTATAAGCCGAATTCCCGAAGGAGAAAAGTTCAGAAACACGCGGATTGTCAGGATGGCGCCATATGACAGGGACAACCTGCTTATCGCGGCTGCGGGCAAAGGTCTGATGATGTACAATATAAGGACCGGAGCACTCAACAACAACTTTACTGACAGGAGGGGAACTCTCATCCTGAGAGGCGGGACACTGACCGATCTCGTTATTCTCCCGGGCAATATGATTGCCGCAGGCCTTGACAACGGGGACGGGGTTTGCATCTTCAGCCACGAGGGAGCACTTCTTCAGCACATCTCAGAACTGACGACCTCTGTAAGGGAGTCATCAGTAACGGCAATGTACTGTGACAATGCAAACAATTCCCAGCTCTGGTTCTGCACCAGGGGATTTATTAACATAGCCTGTGTATCAATGCCTGCAGGTGAGTTCGGAAAGGCTGCAGGTATAATGCCGGGCACGGTTTCTGTAATCAGATTTGCCGATTCTGTCTTTGTAAGCGCTAATGACGGCCTTTACAAGAACCATGCTGATAATTCAGGTGTGATTCACTTCAGGAGGATCAGGAGCCAGGGTGTCAGAGTAAATGATATGATCACCTGTGATCTCTCTGACGGAGAGGTGCTGATAGCTGCAACACCCAACGGTCTCCTGCAGATTGACAGGGAGGGTGATGTAATCCGTTATCTCCTCCGCACCCCGTTGACAACAATCAGAACCGGCCGGGAGAACTCATCAGTCATGGTTACCGGATCTGATGACGGTACGATCAGGACGCTCCTTTATGATGATTCTGAGTGGACGGTTGAAAACACAATCAGAGGAGGTGTGAAGGGTTCAGTCAGGGATATCGAGGAATCAGCCACGGATGAATGGTGGATAGCCACAGCATCCCCTTCATCACTGGTCCGGATGCACTGTGAAGCCAACGACACAACCTTCCTGCTGTATGGAAAGGAAAAGGGTTTGCAGTGTGACACAATCAACAGTCTTTCAGTCATTGATGACAGGCTTTATGTGTGCACGGGCAAGGGCATCTACCGCTATAACAGGCAGCATGATTCGTTTGAAAAGGACCATGAGCTTGCCGGTTCCAACTTTGACAATGCAAGCGTAAGCATGCTCTTCCGCACCCCTGAGGGGGAGACGGTTCTGTCCGGATATGATACCCGTAATTTCGATGCACTTGTCACCACCACCCGCCAGGGACCGGTTGTCTTCAGACGACAGTTTGACTTTCTTCCGGATATTCCCACCACAGGCATTGCCTGGATTGACGGATCGGTCTGGCTTGCCAAAGGGAGAAGCCTGTTCGTGGTGGACAAGTCCAAACTTGCTTTCAATTACGGAACCTTCAAAACTTTCTTTACGAGGATTACATCCGGGAATAACGATCTGATGGATGGCAGCTTCTTCAAAGTCAGCCCGGCAGGCGTGAGGATCCCCTCTGCATCCCAGCCTGAGAAGCCGGTGGTCAGGCTCATGAACCGGAACAATGATATCACCTTCAGATGGTCAACAACCTCATATGTGGGAGTGAGGAAAACCGAATACAGGTCCAAACTTGAGGGTTATGATGATGACTGGTCAGGCTGGGATGTGCAGACACAAAGGGATTATACCAATCTGCCGGCTGGTGAATATGTTTTTTTGCTGAAAGCCAGAACTGTCACCGGTCCTGAAAATGAGGATTCGCGGTACACCTTTGTAGTCTGGAAACCGTGGTATGCATCTTTGATAGCAAAACTGCTTTACGCTGTCCTGGCAGGCTGGATAATATACAAGCTTATCAGGTTCTATGCAAGGCGACTGCACATCAGGAACAGGCGGCTTGAGAGTCTCCTCAAACAAAGGAACGAAGCTACTGCAAAGGGAAGGGAGGAGGTTGCCGGGCTCGAGAAGTATGCCGGAATAATCCAGCAGGCAATTCAGTCCTCAGGCAGGAGACTCATTGAAGCCATGCCTGACAGTTTTATTCTCAACAGCCCAAAGGGACCCGTCAGCGGTGATTTTTTCTGGATGGCGAACATTGGAGAGCGAACAATTATGGCTGTGGGCGACTGCACCGGACACGGAGTGCCTTCATCGCTGAGAACCATTATGGCACACTCCTTTATGGATGAGATTTGCAGCAGACCTGAGGCGAAAAGTACTTCGGCCATCCTACAGGAGTTCCGCAGGAAACTCTCCGCGACCTTCGGATCCCTTCCAGAATCCGATGTGCAACAGGAGGGCATTGATATCTCCGTGCTGGCTATTGACAGGGCAGGGAAAACCGTTGGATATTCAGGAGCTGCCTCTCAATGCTTCAGGGTCAGGGAGATGAACGACCAGGAGCTGGCAAGGTGGGAAAACGGTGAGTTCAAACCGAATGAGGGCACCCTCGTCAGCGGGAAACATCTGCTTGAGACAGTCTACGGAGACAGAATACCCCTGGGAATGCACCTCAACGGTGAACATGAGTTTACCCAGCACACATGGAAACTGGAAAGGAAGTCATCATACTACCTGTTCACTGACGGTTACTCCGATCAGTTCAATGGTATCACAGGAAAGAAGTTTCTTAAAAAGAACCTGAGGAAACTTATACTGGACATAAGGAACTTCCCGATGAGTAAGCAGAAGGAGATACTGGCAGAGCGTCTTGGGAGCTGGAAAGGCAAAGCACCCCAGACCGATGACATCCTTGTGGTCGGGTTAAGGATTGAGTAACGGTCCTGCTCCGAATTCGTTACTTAAGAGGTAGAAAATACCCCTCTCATTGGCTTCATAGACTATCAGCCCGCAGAGAATAAAGTCGCTCAGTATCTTTTCCGCCCGGCGGGAATTTATTCCTGCAAGTTCACGGAATTCAGGAACCGTTATTCTGCCTGCTTTCCGAAGATGGTTGAGCAGGAGATTTTCAGTCTCCTCGAACCGAAGCAACAGTCCGCGAGTCTTCCCGGTACGTCTCCATACCTGCAGTATCACCCTGTCAGCCATGAAGTTCTGGTCATGCTGCCTGAAGTAAGCTTTCCATCTCCCATGTTCGTCCTTCGCCTTAACAGGTATTTCCGGACCTCTGGGCACTTCCACTTCGAGAATACTCTTGCCGTTTATTGTGTGGCTTATTGTCCTTATTGACACCTCCGGGTCACAGTGAAGAGTGGCGGCGGAGTCAATCATATAGTACTCCTCGTCTGATCTGACGCCGGCAATCGAACCGTTATCCCTGACCCCAATCAGCAGTTTTCCCCCCTCCGTATTGGAAAAAGCTGAGAGAGTACGGGCAATCTTCTGCGGGTCAGAGATACAGTATTTGAAATCAAGTTTCAACCCCTCACCTCCGGAGATCAGGTTGTGGATATATCGCCCCATGTTTTCCTGATTTTTTTTGCTGAAGGACAGCTCCTCTAAAATAATATAAAATATTTGTATATTGGCTCATTGACCTGCAGCTGAGGGGAGATGATAACTATGTATTTATCAACATTCCTGCAGTATGAAAAGGGTGACGGACAAAAACAGATAAAACAGTTATTAATGAAGCGCAGAACATTTTTCAGATCAGGGCTCGCAGGAGCCGCAGGAATAACAATGCTGGGCACTCCTGCAATGGCCGGGAAAGGCAGAATTGCAGACGGTGATATAGTTTACAGAACCCTTGGTAAGACAGGCCTGAAACTGCCTGTTGTAAGCTTCGGTGTGATGAGGTCGGACAACGATTCACTCGTCAAGGCTGCCTACGAAGCCGGGATGAAGATGTTTGACACAGCCCATGGCTACATGAACGGCAGAAACGAGGAGATGCTCGGAGGTTTTTTCAGCCAGGTACCGCGTGACTCCTTTGTTATTGCAACCAAAGTCAAACCTGCCGGAGTTGACCGCGCCGGACTGCCAACGAAGGAGACAACGGCGTCAGACTTCCTCGAAAAGTTCAACCTCAGCCTCACGAGGCTGAAGATGGAATATGTTGACATACTGTACATGCATGCGGCTGACAGCGTCGAGCTGGTCAGGCATAAGGAGATAGTAAATGTCATGCTGGACCTGAAGAAAAAGGGGAGGGTCAGGTATATCGGCATCTCGACACACAAGAACGAACCGCTTGTGATAAATACGATGGTTGATGATGGCATCTGGGACGTGGTCCTCACTTCCTATAACTACCGTCAGACATACCTTTCTGAACTGAACAGCGCCATTGACAGGGCAGCATCAGCCGGCATGGGTATAGTTGGCATGAAGTCTCTGGCAGGAGGGTGGCTAGACAGGGAGAGGACAAAGCCGGTGAATGTCCAGGCAGCGTTGCGATGGGTCATCTCAAATCCCAACGTTCACACAACCATACCGGGAATTACGGCATTTGATCAGCTTGAGACAGACCTGAAGATAATGAAGGATGTGATCCTTACGGAGCAGGACAAGGCAGAACTGATTGCCGAATCCGACTGCCCCGGGCTATATTGCAACGCCTGCAGTAACTGCGTTCCGGGGTGCCCAAACAGCCTTCCAATACCTGAGATGATGAGAGCGTACATGTATGCTTACGGTTACCGGAATGCTGCCATGGCTTCAGAGTTGCTAAGCGAGGCATCAGTCAAGGCAGATCCTTGCGCCGGATGCAACAGCTGCACTGCAACCTGCGTCAGGGGTTTTGATATCAGGGAGAAGATCACTGATATTTCAAGGCTTGTGAATGTGCCTTATGATTTGATTGCATAACGGGGGAGGATAATCATGATCAGAAGGAATTTAATATTATTGGTCCTGCTCACCTTGACTGTATCACAACTTGCCGGTCAGCAGGTTTTCCCGGAGCTGAAGGGTTACAGGAGCAGCAGTGATTACCCCGTGTATACCCCTGACGACCTGTGGAATTACATCAACGGAGCGGCTGACGCTTACCTGGCGCTTGGATTCATTGACCTGAACATCGGGGAATACGTCAGGGGAAAGAGCAGCATCAAGGCTGAAATCTACCGGTTTGGCGATGATTCCAGGGCGTTCGGGATCTACTCTATGGAACGGTCACCCGGTTATAATTTCATTCCGTTAGGAGTGCAGGGATACAATGAGGAGGGGGTTGTTCATTTCTACAAAGGCCGGTTCTATGTCAAGATTATGAGCCACTCGCCCTCGAAGAAGGTGAATTCCGCTATGCTTGAACTTGGCCGGCTTATCTCGTCGCGGCTGGAGGGCAGCAATGAGTTCCCGGCGCTCCTGAAACAATTTCCGGCTGCCGGATTATTAAAAAACCAGGAAACTTACGTTCTTGAAAGCATTCTGGGTCACGACTTCCTGCGCGGTGCTTTCAGGGCATCGTACGAGGTTGAAGGAGACCGGTTTGATGTTTATCTCTTCAGCCGTGAAGAGCCTGCTGAAACGGCTGTGATGGCATCGAGGCTTGCCGGCGATGCCTGGTCACCGGAAGATGAGGTGTTCAAGTATGCATTTGAGGACGGTTTCAACGGAGCCCTTCACATGGCGCGCAGAGCAGGAACCATGATTGTGGTGAGCGGACTTGGACTCGATAAGACGGCACTGGCAGAGCGATATATTACAATGATGCTGGAGCGTTGACCAGGTGCCTCACGGCATTCACAAAAACATTTAATAAAAAAAGGTGTCCCGTGAGAGACACCTTTTAATTTTATACATGCTGTCCGGCTTACTTGAGCTGGAAGCTGATAGGTACGCTGTACCAGACGTTTACAGGTTTACCGCCCTGCTTTCCCGGTTTCCACAGCGGGAGCATCTTGATGACCCTGATAGCCTCTTCGTCGAGAGACGCGTCAACGCCCCTGACAATGGATACCTGGTCAACTGTTCCCTTGTAGGTCACGCAGAAGCGAAGTATCACCTTGCCCTGGATGTTGTTTTCCTTTGCAAGTTCGGGATACTCGATATTGTCATAGATGAACTTGAAGAGCTCAGTATCCCCTCCCGGGAATGAAGGCATCTCTTCAACCACTACGAACACTTCCTGCGGGGCTTCTTCCTGTACCTCTTCCTGCACCTGTTCGATCACTTCAACTACCGTTTCGTCAACAACAGTTTCTGCCACGTCGTCTGCGGTCATGAACTGGCTTGCTTCTTCTGGTTTAATTGTGTCAACAATCACCGGAGCAACATATTTAACAACTGTCTGCTGTTCCGACGGAGGTGGGGGGGGTGGAGGTGGAGGAGGAGCGGCCTCTTCCTGGTTGATGTCATTTGCCATTTCGGCTATAACCTCATTGGCGTCCCTCTGCTTAATCTGGGCAATATTCTTTGCCTTAATATAAGGAACAATTGCTGCCGTGAGAACCACAATAATGCCAATAATAATGGACATTGACATTGTCCTGGCATATTTCTTCCGGATCTCGTAGGCGCCGTATTCCTTGTTGCGGCCTTCGAATACTATATCATCAAAGCTCGGGTATCGTTTCTTTTCGTTTGCCATAGTTATTCCTCCTATTGTGCTGAACCGGAAGGTGTGGATGTTTCCCTGTTGATGGCGTCAACAACCAGTTTCTCCTCGATCCAGTCTATATCAGTAAATATGTAACGGGCAATACCTACGATTGACATCTCGTCAATAATATCCACAAAGTTTTTATACTTTGATGTCTTATAGGCTTTGATAAGAACGATAGGCCCTGTATCATCATCCTTTTTCAGCTGGCTTATAGCGCTTCGCATGGAGTCCTGTCTGATATCGATCTTACCTGCGATAACATCTTTCTCAAACTGGTCTATCTTGCGGAACAGTGCCCGGTTCCTGTCAAGCAGGACCTGGCGGATGCCTTCGGCGCTGAAATCGGTCTCCTGAAGGATGGTCACTTCCGGGTCGGCTTTGCCGGGATACCAGTAGACCTTGTCATTGGGACCGAGGATGATATTGAGAGTACGGCTGTCAGCGATCTTCGGAGGTTCAACTTTTTCGTCCTTCTTGATTTTCTCAGGAAGTACTATTTCCATGACCTTCGGTTTGCTGAAAGCT
>CAZHAI010000087.1:0-3704 GCA_964530645.1 uncultured Rikenella sp.
AAATCTGAAACATCAATACATCCGCAATAAATCATCAATTCAATTATTTGACAAACATTGCCAATCAAAAAATTTATCTATTTTTATCCGATTGCTTCTGCCGTTGTATCGTTAATCTAACTAGTTGGTGATGAGGGATGTAAAAATAAAGAGCGCCTTTATTTCGGTTTATTATAAGGACGGCCTCGAGGCCATTGTCAGGAAACTGAATGAGCTGGGCGTTACAATCGTCTCCACCGGAGGTTCATGGGATTTCATTACTGGAGCAGGTGTCCCAGCCGGGAAGGTTGAGGACATAACAACATACCCGTCCATTCTCGGGGGAAGGGTCAAGACGCTGCATCCCGGGGTTTTCGGGGGCATCCTGGCCCGCAGGGGCAATGAGACTGACATGAAACAGGTTGCCGAGTATAATATCCCGCTCTTTGACCTTGTGATAGTTGACCTCTATCCCTTTGAGGAGACGGTGGCTTCCGGAGCCACAGACCAGGAGGTAATAGAGAAGATTGACATAGGAGGGATTTCCCTCATAAGGGCCGGCGCAAAGAACTGGTCTGACGTGCTCATCGTCTCGTCGAGGAAGCAGTACGGTTCGCTTTTGCAGATTCTTGAGAAAGGCAGCGGTGTTGTGAACTCAGAGGAACGGTACAGTTTCGCACTTGAAGCCTTCAGCATGACCTCACACTATGACACCGCCATCTTTAACTGGTTCAACAGGAAGGGTGAGATCACGGTGTTCAAGAGCAGTATTACTGAATCACATACCCTCAGGTACGGAGAGAATCCCCATCAGAAAGGAGTATTCTTCGGTAACCCGGAACTGATATTCAGCCATCTTCATGGCAAGGAACTTTCGTACAACAACCTGCTGGATATCGAATCGGCCATAAACCTGATAGATGAGTTTGACGATGTCACATGTGCAATCATCAAGCACAATAACGCATGCGGGGTAGCTTCATGCAAAACCCTGAAGGAGGCATGGGAGGCTGCACTTGCATGTGATCCTTTATCAGCCTATGGCGGTGTGGCCATTGTCAACAGGGAGGTGGACGAGAGTGTGGCGACGGAGATGGACAAGAACTTCCTCGAAGTTGTGATGGCCCCCTCATTCACTCCGCGCTCTGTTGAGATTCTCAGTTCGAAAAAGAACAGGATCATCCTTCAGCGCCGAAGTACATCCGGTGGCACATACTCCTTCAGGTCAATGCTCGGGGGGGTGCTGTGGCAGGAGCGTGACAGGGCCACCGAGCAGGCCTCGGCGATGAAGCCTGTCACTGAGAGGCAGCCGTCAGAGGAGGAGTACCGCGATATGGTCTTCGCCAACAAGATTGTCAAGCACAGCCGCTCAAACGCCATCGTTCTGGCAAAGGGCCGGCAACTGTGCGCCAGCGGCATCGGCCAGACTTCGAGGATAGATGCATTAAGGCAGGCTGTTGACAAGGCCCGTGCCTTCGGCTTCTCCCTGGATGGAGCGGTGATGGCTTCAGACGCCTTTTTTCCCTTTGCTGACTCAGTCACGGCAGCCCATGAAGCAGGGATTTCTGCAGTTGTACAGCCCGGCGGTTCGGTTCGTGATCAGGAATCAATCGACTACTGCAATAAAAAGGGTGTTGCAATGGTTTTTACAGGTGTAAGACACTTTAAACATTAAAATATAGAGTAACAAGAAATAGCTTTAAGGACCTATGGGATTATTTTCTTTTCTTTCACAGGAGGTTGCAATTGACCTGGGTACAGCCAATACGAATATTATTGCCAATGACAAACTGGTAGTTGATGAGCCATCAATAGTGGCCATTGACAGGAACACAGGGAAACTCATTGCAATCGGTGAGAAGGCCAGGCAGATGCATGGCAGGACTCATGAGAACATCAGGGTCATAAGGCCATTGCGCGACGGAGTGATAGCCGACTTCAATGCGGCAGAACTGATGATCAGGGGCATGATCAAGATGATTAACACCGGACCGAAGTTCTTCTCGCCGTCACTTAAAATGGTTGTTGGAATCCCCTGCGGCAGCACCGAGGTGGAGATAAGGGCCGTACGTGACTCATCCGAACACGCCGGCGGCAGGGATGTATACCTGATTTATGAACCCATGGCAGCAGCCATTGGAATAGGACTCGATGTGGAAGCTCCCGAAGGATGCATGGTGGTTGACATTGGCGGCGGGACCACCGAGATCGCTGTCATTGCTCTCGGAGGTATTGTCTGCAACAGGTCCATCCGTGTGGCCGGCGACGGCTTCACCGCTGACATCCAGGCCTATATGAGACACCAGCATAACATAAAGATTGGAGAAAAGACTGCCGAGGATATCAAGATAGCCGTGGGTGCAGCCCTTCCTGACATAGACAATCCCCCTGCCGACTTCGTGGTTCGCGGACCCAACCTGATGACCTCGCTCCCGATCGAAATTCCCGTCTCGTACCAGGAGATAGCATACTGCCTCGACAAATCGCTTACAAAGATTGAAGCATCGGTGCTTCAGGTGCTCGAGCAGACACCGCCGGAGCTCTATGCTGACATCGTAAACAGGGGCGTGTTCCTCGCTGGCGGCGGCGCTCTTCTGAGAGGACTTGACAAACGTCTCACGGACAAGATAAATATCCCGTTCAGGGTATCGGAAGATCCTCTTCACGCAGTAGTCAGAGGCACCGGTGTTGCCCTGAAGAATGTGGAGAAGTATCCCTTCCTGATGAGATAAACCCATTGCTTGAATGAGAAGCCTGCTCTACTTCCTGCTCAGGTTTAAAACCCTGATATTGTTCCTTGTGCTGGAAGCGGTGGCTCTCATCATGATCACAACATCCCATAACTACCATGAGACTGTTCTTTACGGCGTTTCCCGCAATATCTCGGGATTCGTGGCAGAGAGGGTGGAGAAGGGAACATATTACTTCCGTCTCCGCGATGTCAACGAGGAACTCGTGACGGAAAACACCATGTTGAAGAAGCGCCTGGCAGAGCTCACTTCAGGGTTACAGGAGGGGTTCATTCCCGTGCGCGACAGTGTCAGCGGCGTAAACTACACCTACCTGAATGCCAGGGTAATCAGCAACTCGGTCAACAAGCAGAAAAACTTCATTACTCTTGACAGGGGATCAAAGCACGGGGTTGCTATTGGCATGGGTGTAGCCTCTCCTTCAGGAGTGGTGGGCGTGGTTGTGGGTGTCTCGCGAAATTACTCAGTTGTGATGTCACTTCTGAACACCGACTTCCGTTTGAGCGCAAGTATTGCACGAAATGATTACTTCGGGTCACTGGCCTGGGACGGCACCAACTACCGTTACACCAGGCTATCAGAGATACCTCATCATGTGGCAGTAAATGAAGGCGATACGATTGTCACAAGCGGATATTCGGCCATTTTCCCGGCTGGGCTGATGACCGGAACACTAACCGGTAAACAGAAAAAGGGAGGCGACTTTGTCTCGCTGGAGGTTCTGCTGTCCGCCGACTTCAAGAAGCTGACTGATGTCTACGTGATTGGCAATCTCACAAAGGACGAAAGGGAAGAACTCGAGAAGGAGGTGCTGCAATGAACAGTCTCCTGAGATACGGCGGTGCATTTGTCTTGCTGATAGCCCTTCAGCTGCTCATTTTTAACAACATCGAGTTCAGCGGGTACGTCAACCCCTTCGTCTATCTGATGTTCATCCTCATCCTGCCTGTATCCATACCTTCCTGGATCCTGCTC
>CAZHAI010000087.1:3804-7916 GCA_964530645.1 uncultured Rikenella sp.
TTCTTTGTGGAAATATTCAGCCTCAGGCATTTTCTTCACACAGTGCTCAGGGTGCTTCTGAGCACTGCAGTGACATCCTTCTTTATTGTACTTTTCGACTTCATCAGGTCACGGAGATGACTAGCCAGCCATGAAGGACCGGTACGCAAACAGGAAATACTTCATCATGGCGCTGGTGATTCTGGCGGCAATCATTCTTATTGCACGGCTCTTCTATATTCAGATAGTTGACAAGACATACCGTGTCTCGGCCGCAAACAATGCACTCAGGCCAGTCACTCAGTACCCTGCCCGTGGTCTTGTCTATGACCGCAACGGTGAACTGATCGTCTACAACCAGGCCGCATATGACCTGCTTGTAATCCCGGTGCAGACCAGCTCCTTTGATACAATCAGGTTCAACCAGATTCTTGGGATCACAATGGCTGATTTTAAGGCCAGGATGAAAACGGCCATCTCATATTCGCGCCGTGCGCCATCGGTCTTCATGAAGATGATATCTTCGGAGACTTATGCCCTCCTCCAGGAGGAGCTTTATCGCTTCCCCGGTTTCTATGTACAGGCAAGAACACTGAGGAAGTACACGCGTCCCGTTGCGGCACACCTTCTCGGATATGTAGGAGAGGTCGATAATAAGCTGATAGCAAAGGACAGGTATTACCGCTCCGGAGACTATATCGGCGTCAGCGGCCTCGAGAAATCATACGAGGAGCATCTCAGGGGACGAAAGGGGGTAAACATCTTCCTCGTTGACGTACACAACAATATAAAAGGCTCCTATGCCGAGGGAAGGTATGATACAGTAGCCATACCGGGAACGAACCTGTGGTCAACGATTGATCTCACCCTTCAGGAGTACGGTGAGAGGCTGATGCAGAACAAGACCGGCTCTATCGTTGCAATTGAACCTTCAACGGGGGAGATACTCGCCCTGGTCTCATCTCCCACCTATGACCCGGCACTGCTTGTCGGCAGGGTCAGGTCGGAGAATTTCTCGATGCTGCAGGCTGACACGGTCAAGCCTCTCTTTGACAGGGCGCTGATGGCCTCATACCCGCCCGGATCGACCTTCAAGATAATGAACGGCCTGATAGGGTTACAGGAAGAGGTCATCCGTCCGACTTCGCTCTTCAGCTGCAGCAACGGATATCATGCCGGCTCACTGACAGTGGGGTGCCACTCGCACAGTTCACCCCTCAACCTGGTCCAGGCAGTTGCACAGTCATGCAACGCATGGTTCTGCAACGCCTTCAGGAATACCCTCGAGAATCCGAAATACAACTCCATACAGGATGCCTTTGACAAGTGGAGGGATTATCTCGTCGCCTTCGGATTCGGCAACAAGCTGGGGATAGACCTGTCAAATGAGCTGACCGGAAACATACCCGCGAGGTCCTATTATGACCGGTACTACGGAAAGGACAGGTGGAAGGCGCTTACAGTGATATCACTTGCCATTGGCCAGGGCGAGATTGGGGCAACACCTCTTCAGATGGCCAACATGGCAGCCGTCATTGCAAACAGGGGCTCATTTTATATTCCTCATGTTGTCAAAAAGATAGGAGACAACGGAGCTCCTTCGCCGCTTTACACACAGAAATACATTACCGGTATCTCACCTGAGAATTTCGAACCTGTTATAGAGGGGATGGAAGGAGCTGTTAACGGAGGCCCGGGTTCTACTGCGCGCGGTGCCCGGCTGGACAGCATAATTATCTGCGGTAAAACGGGGACGGCACAGAACCCCCACGGCAAGGACCATTCGATCTTCGTGGCCTTTGCACCGAAGGACAATCCGCAGATTGCAATTGCAGTTTACGTGGAGAATGCCGGGTTCGGATCAACCTTCGCCGCACCGATTGCCAGCCTGATGATTGAGAAGTACCTTACCGGCGAGGTAAAGAGAGCATACCTTGAGGATCATGTTTTAAATATGGTGATTAAACCCGGTGGACAAGAATAGTAACATACTTGCAAGGCTCGACTGGGTCACGGTTATACTGTGGCTGGCGATGATGATAATGGGTTGGCTGAATATATATGCGGCTGTCTATAATGAACAGCATACAAGCATATTTGACCTGTCACAGCGGTACGGCAAGCAACTGACGTTTATTCTTGCCGCACTGGTTCTCGGTGTATTTGTAATGGTGACAGACAATAAACTCTGGTTTTTCTTCGCATGGTACATCTACGGCTTCTTCCTGCTGCTCCTGCTGCTCGTACTGGTTGTGGGCAAGGAAATCAACGGAGCAAGGGCCTGGTTTGATTTTGGCCCGTTCGGCCTCCAGCCCTCTGAATTTGCCAAGTTTGGCACAGGGCTGGCGCTGGCCTCATTCCTCAATTCTCAGCGGCAATCGTCCGGGTTGAAAGTGATGGCGGCTGCAACAGCTATAATTATTGCCCCGGTTCTGCTGATCGCAGTGCAGCCTGACATGGGGTCGGTGATTACCTATTTTGCCTTCTTCGTTGTACTGTACCGCGAGGGAATGAGCATCTGGGTCTTCATCACCGCCATCCTCGCAGTGGTCCTCTTCCTGCTGACACTCATTCTCGGGATCCTGCCGGTGGCCATAGGCCTGCTGGCGGTCGCCGCAATAGCCCTGCTTGTAACGTCAGGGTACATTGACACGCTCAAGGCGGCAGGAGTAATGGCCGTAACAGGAGGGGCGGCCTTCCTGGCCGGGCACTACCTTCTTGACCTCGACCTTGTAATCATAATTCTCCTCTCTGTATTCTTGGCAGGGATCGTGTACGCGTGGTACATCTACCGCCAGAAGCTCAGGAGCCAGGCAGTAATCTACATCTTCCTCCTTGGCGGACTTCTTTATCTCTTCACAGTTGACTATGCATTCAACAATGTGCTCAAGCCCCACCAGCAGACAAGGATCAATATCATGCTCGGGACGGAGGCTGATCCATTCGGGGAGGGCTACAACCTGAACCAGTCACTGATTTCAATCGGGTCAGGCGGGTTCGCGGGAAAGGGTTACCTGAACGGAACCCAGACCAAGTTCAAGTTCGTGCCCGAACAGAGCACTGACTTCATCTTCTGTACCGTAGGCGAGGAGTGGGGGTTCGTTGGTTCGACAGTTGTTATCGGGTTGTTCGTCCTGCTCCTTCTGAGGTTGCTGATGATGGCGGAGCGACAGCGAACCACATTTGTAAGGGCATACGGGTACGGGGTATTCGGGCTCTTCCTTGTACATTTCTTTGTCAACATCGGGATGACAATAGGTGTGATGCCGGTGATAGGCATACCCCTTCCGTTCTTCAGTTACGGAGGAAGCTCCCTCTGGGGTTTCACGATACTGCTGTTCATCTTCCTGAGGCTCGATGCAGGAAGGACGGAGTATCTCGGATGACCGGACGGGATCTGATGTGCAGCAGGTGTCTTCAGGCAGAAGTGCACACGGATGACTGGCAGGAAGCTGGGATTATCAGAATCGAATCCGTAAGCCTGAATGTAAGCAGGGATTATCAGAAGGGAACTCTCATGCCCGGCGAAAGTTCAACCCCGAACTCTGTCTCAACATAGTTTATCAGTTGCGGGAAAAACTCCATGAAGTCCTCCTCAATTGAGTAGTACTGTTTTTTCCAGACCCTCATGGCCCACCGGGTCTCCTTCGGCAACGAAGTAATACTGCTAAGGGTCTTGAGAACCCTGCGGATACCCCTCCTGGTCTGATATGTCTCAAGCCAGTTGTCGATTATGAAGAAGGGCATCTTCTCCCGTACCTTTTCCGGCAGGATCTCAAAATTATTAACCATGGCCCGGTAAAAGTTATATGTCACACTTTCAAGCGGTCTCCTGGAGAAGAGATCCCACTCCCTTGTGAGGTAATGATCATAAAGGATATCTGTTATGACACCTGCATATTTGCGGTACCGGCCCGTGAAATGCAGCTTGCTTCGGTGAACCACCGGGTGCCTGTCTGTGAATGCATCGATGTGCCGGTGAATGATGATACCCTTGCGGATCCCCTCCGGATACTTCAGGTAATCACGACCTTTAACATAGTCACCGATGTAATTGCCGATGATTATGTTATCGGAGTCGCCTGAGAGGTATATGTGTGCCAGGACATTCATCCGCCGAAAGTTACTGCAAA
>CAZHAI010000088.1:0-7856 GCA_964530645.1 uncultured Rikenella sp.
TCGCTCCCGAGAACTTAGCTCTTTCGTATCTTGCCTGAAGCTCCTTTACTTCTTCAATTTTTTCCGCCAACTGCCTTTTGACACCTGACAGTTCGTTTTCCAAACCGGTTGTCAGCTCAACCAGCTTTTCATGCTCCGAAAGCAATGCATCCACTGCTCTTCTGAGCAAAAGATACTCCTCATATCCTTTTGCGTTCATGGCTGACAACTATAACACAAAAGTAACATTTGTTTTACTCTTTTCAAAAAAACCCGGCATTAAGTTTGCTCTTTCGGGGCAGACCTTTAGATTTGCACATCTGACACTGCCATGAATAAAAAGATTATCTTGTTTGCCGTTGCTATAAC
Source organism: uncultured Rikenella sp. (assembly GCA_964530645.1). Lineage (GTDB taxonomy): Bacteria > Bacteroidota > Bacteroidia > Bacteroidales > VadinHA17 > SR-FBR-E99. The sequence goes on from CAZHAI010000088.1 coordinate 349, forward strand.
AGCCACAAATGTCATTGGTTCACAACCTTCCGCAGAAAAAACACTCATCAGTCCCTTGCGGGAGGCACCCTCACTTTCAGCCAGCTTTGCGGAGCTGAGAGCCGATCACTTTCATACCGGGATCGATTACCGCACAGGAGGCGTTCAGGGAAAGGATGTGCTTGCTGTAGACAACGGATTTGTCTACAGGGTGGCAGTAAGTCCCACCGGATTCGGCAAAGCCCTTTATGTCAGGCATCCTTCAGGGCTTTCCTCTGTTTATGCCCATCTGAGAAGCTTCCGGCCTGACATCGAGGAGTATGTGATGGAAAACCAGTACAGCCGGAAGAGCTTCAGTGTCTCTCTCTTCCCGCTCCGGAACCAGTTCACAGTGTCGCAGGGTGAGGTGATAGCCTGGTCAGGTAACTCGGGAGGTTCTTCCGGGCCTCATCTTCACTTCGAGTTGCGCGACTCCGCCACCGAAGACCCTGTAAACCCCCTGAGCCACGACGGGCTGCAGATCAGTGACCATATGAGACCGGTCATCGATAAGGTGATCCTCTACCCTCTCTCAAACCGTTCCGCAGTAAATAGCAGTCATTCTAACCTGTCTCTCAGGACAGTGCCGTCTGACGGCTCCTACGGGGTGTCAGCTGCCACCCCGCCGATAGTACACGGAGAGACGGGGATTGGGATCAAATGCTGGGATACTTTTGACAACAGCACCAACAAGTGCGGAATCTACTCGATTGAACTTATTGCTGACGGTCTGAAGGTCTTCAGTTTCACCGCCGACCGCTTCTCGTACAGTGAAACAAAGTACATAAACGCTCATATAGATTACGCTGCACGCATAAACTCCTCCGAATACATCCACAGGCTGCACATTCAGCCGGGCGACAGGCTCTCAATGTATGACGGACACGTGGGCCGGGGGGTTCTGAGGTTTACCGACGACGGCGAACACGAGATCAAAATCATCGTAACTGACACCCACAAAAACAGGTCCTGGGTTAGCTTTAAAGTCAGGTCCGTATCCAAACCACCCGTTAAACCGGCAGATATTAGCTGCAGCAAGGTCATTCCCTGGAGCAGGACAGCTGACTTCACCGCTGACGGTATCAGGATTCACTTCCCGTCAGGGTCCCTGTATGATACCCTCTGGTTCAGCCACAGGACAAGGAAAAGTGCGAACGGATTCCTCTCTCCCGTCCACTCAGTGCACAACGAGACGGTGGCACTGCATGAGAGGATACGGCTTTCTGTCAGGCCGGATACCGTAATTCCGGGCATTGAGGATAAGCTCTGCCTTGCACAGATAAGCAACAAGGGAGTTGCATCCTATGCCGGCGGAGACTATAAATACGGCTTCGTTACCGGAGAGGTGAACCGGCTGGGAGACTACACCGTAACCGTTGACACTGTACCGCCCACAGCCAGGCTCTCCTTCGCCAAAGGCGCGAACCTGACAGGGAGGTCACAGTTTACTGCAACCATCATGGATGAGTTCTCAGGTGTCAGCAGCTATGAGATGCTTGTTGACGGCGAATGGATACTGGCAGAGTACGATGCCAAGAACAATCTGCTCATATGCAGGCCGGACAAGTCAGGAATGAAGGAAAACACCCTTCACACTGTAGAGGTCAGTGTCACTGACAACCGAGGCAACAATACAGTGATTAAGAGTGAATTCCGGTGGTAAAATAAAGCCGGGAGATGAAATTTTCCTCTCCCGGCTGAATCTTATTTTTAATTCTCTTGCCTAGAAAAGTTTTTCCGGATACAATCCTTCATCCACCATTTTCCTTATGCTCTCAACAACAAATGGCTTATCCTCCCTGTAGGTGACGCCGAACCAGCGGCTGTTGCTCCTGAGGATCTGAATTGTGATCTCTCCCTTCTTCACGAACTTGTCCAGCGATGTCGGTATGTCAAGCTCGGCTTTCGGATCAGCAATCCTCTCGTTAAGGAAGTTGCTGAACTCGATGTTCAGATATTTGTAAACCGATGGTTTGAAGCCGAAGAGGTTCATTGAAACGATCTCGTCACCGGTATACTGGTTGATCTTCCCGTCCGGATCAGGTGCAAAAACGCCGTCAGGACGCTTCTCGATGCCACGTGTCTCCACAATATGCTTCAGGAAACCGTCCTCGCTCACCTTGCAAATGCCGCGGTTGACGTGACCGTGATCAGAGAGGGTGTTGCCCAGCCGGTAACCCACGATGCTGAAATTTGCATCATTCTTGTCCTCAGTCAGGAATTCGTACAGCACCTTGAAGGCATCAAAGCCGTAATAGTCATCAGCGTTAATCACTCCGAACGGTTCATGGATTTTAGGCTCTGTTACCAGGATGGCATGGCTTGTACCCCACGGCTTCTGGCGCCCTTCCGGCACCTTGTAGCCTGCCGGGAGATTTCCAAGTTCCTGGAATACGTAGTCTATCTCTATTACATTCCTGAGTCTCTTTACAAAGGTCTCCTTAAACTGCTCCTCAATATCACGTCTTATGACAAAGACAACCTTGCCGAATCCTGCTCTTTTTGCATCATAAATTGAATAATCAATTATGGTTTCGCCTGAGGGACCGACCTGGTCGAGCTGCTTGTTTCCGCCGTACCTGCTGCCCATCCCGGCAGCCAGTACCAATAATGTAGGTTTCATCTGAGTAAATGTTTTAGATCACACAATATTATCTAAATAATATGTACTTTCAAAGCCTCATTGAAAAGAATTGTCTCTTGTTGTAGAAATATGCGCAGACTCCGTTGAGTCGGCCATCGTAGCTGAATCTTCCGGGGCCGGGAGGATTGAGTTGTGCTCTGCCCTCGTTGAGGGAGGGGTCACTCCCAGTGCCGGTCTGATTGATTCGGTCCGCCGCAATACGGGTATTAAACTTCACGTCCTTATCAGACCCAGAAGCGGCGATTTCCTATACACTGACAACGAGTTCAGCGTCATGCGCCGTGACATTGACATGGCCGGGGAACTGGGTGCAGATGGGATAGTGACCGGCATTCTCAACAGTGACGGCACCATAGATGCAGAGCGCACTGCACTGCTGGCCGAGTACGCCACCCCCATGAGCCTTACTTTTCACCGCGCCTTTGACCTGTGCAGGGATCCGAAGAAAGGGCTCGAGGACATAATGGCTGCAGGCGCGGCCAGATTGCTCACCTCCGGCCAGGCAAAAAGCGCTCTGGATGGATCCACGCTGATCAAAAGCCTGATAAAGGACGCTGCAGGAAAAATCATAATCATGCCCGGAGGAGGCATAGACGAATACAATATTGCCCTCCTTGCCACCAGCACCGGCGCCCTCGAATACCACCTCTCCGGACGCAGACAACGGGAGAGCGCGATGACTTTCCGGAAAAAAGGCATCTATATGGGTGACCCCCGCCTTCAGTCGGAATACACACTCAAAAGCGCCGACTCAGAAAGAATCAGATCTGTAATAATGATTTTAAAGGGTATTGTTTTTTAATTAAAGATGCTATTTTTGAAACCTGCCCGGTTCCGAAATCGATGAGCCGGAAGATTAATTGATTATAATACAATAACTTAAATCAAACCAATAAACATGAAGAGAATCACATCAATCATGCTTGGCCTTCTTCTGGTGATGGTCATGATCACGGAAAAGAGCTATGCATGTACAAACTTCCTGGTTTCGAAGGGAGCCTCGAAAGACGGCTCTACAATGATAACCTATTCTGCTGACTCGCACGTTCTTTACGGCGAACTCTATTTCTGGCCGGCGATGAAGTACAAATCCGGGACAATGGTTGATGTATATGAATGGGATTCGGGCAAATTCCTTGGTGCCATCGAACAGGCCCCCGTCACCTACTCGGTAGTGGGCAATATCAACCAGTTCCAGCTGGCCATCGGTGAAACAACATACGGCGGACGCGGAGAACTTCATAACCCCGACGGCATAATCGATTATGGCAGCCTTATCTACATGACCCTCCAGAGGGCAAAGAACGCCAGGGAGGCTATCCACACAATCGTCACGCTGACTGAAAAATACGGTTACTGCAGCTCCGGGGAGTCATTCTCAATAGCGGACCCCAACGAAGTATGGATCATGGAAATTATCGGCAAGGGTCCCGGCAAGAAGGGACTGGCATTCGTTGCCCGCAGAATTCCTGACGGTTATATCTCAGGCCACGCCAACCAGGCAAGAATACAGACCTTCCCGCTGGCCAATGGCACCACCTCGATCACCTCTGCAGAGATTGACAATGTATTCAATCCTGAAGTTGAAACCGTTTACGCAAAGGATGTTGTGGATGTGGCACGCGGTTTCGGATGGTTCGCCGGAGCCGATGCAGACTTCAGCTTCAGTGATGTGTATGCACCGGTTGATTTCAGCGCTGCACGGTTCTGCGATGCACGCGTATGGTCAGGATTCAACAAGGTGAACTCCACAATGGGCGACTATCTGAATTATGCAATGGGATACGACCTTGAAAACAGGATGCCCCTCTGGATCAAGCCGGACAAGAAACTTGGCGTTGATGATGTGATGGGCCTTATGAGGGATTACTACCAGAACACCCCCATGGATATGACTAAGGATCTTGGTGCAGGTCCATATGCCAACACAGTAAGATGGAGGCCGATGACCTGGCAGGTTGACGGGAAGACATACGTTCATGAAAGGGCCATTGCCACCCAGCAGACAGGCTTCTCGTTCGTCACACAGAGCCGTTCATGGCTGCCCGATCCGGTCGGCGGAATCATCTGGTTCGGAGTTGACGACACCTACTATACCGTCTACACCCCGATGTACTGCGGCATGACATCAGTTCCGCAGTCATTTGCCGTGGGTAACGGAGACATAATGACCTACAGTGACAACGCTGCATTCTGGGTCTTCAACGAGGTCACCAACTTCGTTTACAGCCGTGCGAGTGTCATGACTCCCGACCTGCAGGCTAAACAGAAGGAACTGGAACAAAAATATATGAAAGAGACCGCCGAAATCGACGCTAAAGCTGCTGAACTTTTCAAAAGCACTGCAAAGGGCTCCGCGAAAAAGGGAAGTGATCTCATCACAAGCTACTCGGTAAACGCCGGAGATAATACAGTAAGAGAGTGGAGAGAACTCTACAAACACCTCTTTACCAAGTATATGGATGGCAATGTCAAGACCCGGAGAGCTCTTCCCGAAGGGTACAGGTACATCACTCCGGAGGTAAAGCAGCCAGGATACCCGCAGGACTGGCTCATGAGAATCGTCATTGACGCAGGAGAAAAACTCAGAATGCCTGACGGTGCAGGTCACTGATCTTTACTGCAATTGCAACAAATAATTTGCAGATAATAAAAAAAATATTTGTACCTTTGCGACCTGTTTTAAAAGAGTAAAGATCACATAAATCATATTTGCGCGATGGACTTAATGAAAGTAGTAGAAAAGGAGTACGCCACCAGCAACGAGTTCCCGAAATTCAGGGCAGGCGACACAGTTACAGTACATTACAAGATCAAGGAAGGTAACAAGGAGAGGATACAGCAGTATCGCGGTGTGGTTATCCAGAGATCGGGAGGAGTTGGAATGACGGCTACTTTCACTGTCCGCAAGATGTCAGGGAATATCGGTGTTGAAAGGATTTTCCCGGTGGCTTCACCCTTCATTGACAAGGTAGAGGTAAACAAATTCGGCAAGGTGCGCAGGGCGCGCATATTCTACCTCAGGAAACTTACAGGCAAGAAGGCCCGCATCAGGGAGAAGATTTTCTAGTAACTCATATAAAGATATGGAAAAGCCGCCTGAGTGCGGCTTTTTCTTTGATTCATCGCCATGTGAGGTCACCGGTCAGACGCAGTTCACAAGAATCCGTGCCGGCATAAAAAAAGGGTGCTCCGGTGCACCCTTCTTTGCAATAAAGGTTGTCAAACCATCAATTGGACTAGTACACTGTATTCTGCGGGTTCCAGTTGCACCATCCGGATGTCCAGTTTACTGTGCCAAATGCACCCCTGTAGGTTGTTGGGGTAAAGAATGTGTCTGTCAGTCTTGCATTTGTAAAAGATGCTCCGGTCAGCAGCGGTGAGCCTGCAGCAGGTAGAAGGCCGGGTGATGTGAGGCTGATTAAACTGCTGCCGATTATATCAGCGACAGTCAGATTATGTGAATTGCCTCTTGCAGCGGCTTCAAACCAGGCCGTATGCTGGGCAGTTGTATAAGGTACTGCAACAGTCCCTGTCTTCTCCACAAAGTTGACAGTCATGCCTGCAAGTATTGTGTTTTCAATCTGCAGATCATTCTGATCAGCACGTGTCGGTGAATTGCCCTTCTGACCGTCTATAGAAAGTCCCTGGGGGAATCCGGCGAAAACAGAATTGTAAACTGATGTCATCGTTCCCCTGCGAAGGTGGAGTGCCTTCTCATGCTTCGTCTCGGCAGGCAGGGTGGCCGTAACGGTGAGCGGTCCGAGGGCAGTTATGTTTGAAAACACAGGTGATGTCACGGGTGTGAGAAGTGAGCCGTCAGCGTCATTGTCGCTTTCGAATGCATTTGAGCCCGACTGGTCAGATTTCAGGGGATCCTGTATTATGAGTCCGAACTGGATCCTGCCGCTGAAGCCGTTGTCAGTATCGAAGCCGTCATCAAGACCGCCAAGTGCAACAAGATACTTCAGGTTGACGTTCCCTCCGAACCATTCAAAGGAGTCGTCACCCGAATATGAGACCTGTATGTGATCCATTACAGTGGCTTTACCGACTGAATAGAGTGTCAGACCGTTTATCTCGCTGTTTGCCATAGAAGAAAGGGGGATACCCGGGAACTCTATCCTTACAAACTGCAATACTCCTGAGTTGTCATTGTCATCTGTACCGCCGTATTTTGATCCGATACCACCTTCAGCGATACCGACACCTTCGCCGTCATCATGCTTGTTTGTTTTTGCCTTTCCGCATATTACAAGTCCGCCCCAGTCGCCTGTGGCTCTCTGTCCTGCCGGCTTGTCCGAGGTGAAGACAATGGGTTTCTCAAGTGTGCCTGCAGCCAATATCTTTGACCCTCTCTCAATTATAAGGGTAGCCTTGGTATTTGAAACACCCTTTATAACAGTGCCGGGTTCAATAGTCAGAACGGCATTGTTCTTAACGTAAACATAGCCTGACAACAGGTATCTGGCCTGTGCATACCATTTGGTGTCTGAGGTGATATCTCCTGAAACGGTAATCACCTGGCCGGTGGATGGTTCAACCGTAATATCACAGGTAGCAGTAAAGAGAGGATTCTCATCCGATGTTGCAGTGATTGTAGCATTACCGAGGGCAACACCGGTTACCACACCGTTTGCAACCGTTGCAACTGATGAATTGTCGGTTGTCCATGTAACACCCTTGTTTGTGGCATCAACCGGATCAATTACAGGCATAATGGCTAAGGTGGCACCTACCTCCACTGTGGCTTCCTGCCTGTCGAGCGACAGGGCTGTCACCGGCACGTCCTTCTCGCATGAAGCTGCCATGAAGATGGCAGCAACAAGCGTCAGCACCTTAAATG
>CAZHAI010000089.1:0-7836 GCA_964530645.1 uncultured Rikenella sp.
CGTCCTGATCGAACCCTTGAATCCGAAGGTGTTCCTGCCGTCGGGCCTGAGCGAGAGGTCAGTGGCAAAGGTTCCCCTCTCGGTAGTCAGTTTGCCGAATGAGACGAAATCAGTTGTGAATCCAGTGAAGCTGCCCTTGTAGGATATGATCCCCATGTCATGGGCTATCGCCGGCAGTCTTATTGGCTTTTTGCCTGGAATTGAAAAGCGCTCAATGTCCGACGCGCTGGTCCTCATGTCATTGAAATCGATGAAAAGATAGCTGTCGTTAAGCACCGGCAGACCTGATATGTCGAAATCGAACCGAAGCCTGGTTGAGGATTCATAGTCTGCTCTGATATTTCTTCCCTTCAATTCAGCGACTGTGCCGCTAACTCTTCCCGACAGGGCAACTCTTTCATTTATACCCGCAAGTGGAACTACAAAGTATGCCAGGTCCGAAGTGTTGATTACTGAATTATTGAGTAGGACATCCATTCTGACCTCAGTGACGAAATCCCTCCATGAACTGGTGTCACCGGGCATAAGCAAAACCTTTTCCGCAGATATGGCGCTGGAGTCGGTTATAATGTTGATCTCCCTGAAATAGAGGTTGCTGCCATGAACGGCAAGATTCATATCTACACTACGGCCGATAAATCCGCCTGACTCAGTGAACCCTAGGCCCCGTATCACCAGGCTGACAGAGTCCGGGTTAATGTAAAGGTCGCGCACTTTTGTGTTTATCTGCTTAATATGCATCTTCCCGAAGTTGACTCTGCCAGGCACCACTCCGGCCGTATCAGAAGCGTTTTGCAGCATCAGAGAGCCGTCGAAGATGTCAACATCTGCAATACTTACTTCGATCCTTTTTGTGGTGTCACGTTCACCCTCCTTCTTCAATTTACCAAAATACTCTGTCAGGTTCATGACGCCTGCAGTGTCCTGCATCATTCTGAAATCGGGTTTGTAGATATCAACCCTTCCGAACCTGTAAATATTTTTCCGCGGTTTGATTTCCCGGAGCCTCACGTCAAGCCGTTCAGCAGCAAGGAGGGTGTCTCCTCTGAGGTCCATGAACAGTATGTCATTCAGAATAATCTCGTGCCAAATTGAATATGAGACCCGGCCAATGCGGATCTCACCCCCGGTCTTGTCCGCGATCACCTTAGTAATTTTGCCTACCGTAAATGTTTGGATACGAGGCGTCTGGAGCAGCAGGAAGAGAGTAAGGGACACCATAATCAGCACACCGGTTATGATGAGAAGGACCCTTACGATTTTTTTAATAATTTTGGCCATTCATGATTGAATTCCCGCTGAAGGCGAAGTTATAAAAAAGAGTGATACAAATATGGCTCCAAAGATTACGATCCTCGCGATAGAATCATCCTGCGACGATACTTCGGCCGCGGTGATATGCGACGGTTTCGTTCTCTCCAACCTGATTGCGAACCAGGAGGTGCACAGGGCTTATGGCGGGGTGGTGCCTGAACTGGCCTCGAGGGCGCATCAGGCCAATATAGTACCTGTTGTAGCCCGGGCAATTGACATGGCAGGGAAGAGGGCGGATGATATAAACGCAGTGGCCTTCACCCGCGGACCAGGGCTACTCGGATCACTTCTTGTAGGGACCTCTTTTGCAAAGGGGTTTGCCCTGGCCAGGAATATTCCGCTTATTGAAGTTAATCACCTTCAGGCCCACGTGATGTCTCACTTTGCAAGGGAAGAAGGCAAGGAAAACCGGCTGCCTGATTTCCCCTTTCTCTGCCTCCTCGTGTCAGGTGGACATACTCAGCTTATAGTCATCCGCAAACATCTTTCAATGGAACTCATCGGGAATACAATCGATGATGCTGCCGGCGAGGCATTTGACAAATGCGCCAAGGTGATGGGATTGCCATATCCGGGAGGCCCTGTCATTGACAAGCTGGCTTCGGAAGGCAACCCCGACGCCTTCAGCTTTGCAAAGCCAAGAGTACAGGGACTCAATTTCAGTTTCTCGGGACTTAAGACCAGTTTCCTTTACTTTTTGCGCGACAGGGTTAAGGAAGATCCTGATTTCATTGCAAAGAACCTCAATGACCTTGCTGCATCCCTCCAGCGAACAATAATTGAGATACTGATCTCCAAGCTCGTCCGTGCCTCAAAGGAGACCGGAATCAGGGAGATCGGCATCGCCGGAGGCGTATCTGCAAATGCGGGTCTCAGGCAGGCAGCAGCACGGGAGGCCGGGAAACGTGGGTGGAACCTCTTCCTGCCCGAGTTCAGGTACACTACTGATAACGCTGCAATGATAGGAATTACAGGCTATTATAAGTATCTGGGGTCTGACTTTACTGACCATTCTGTGGTTCCGGCGGCACGGATTGATACCTGAATGCCTCCGTTCCCGGATAATAATACCGGCTCCGGGCAATCTGCTCCGGGTAGATGAAATAATCAAGATCAGCCTCTGCGCATAGCTTTCCTTCCCCGTCAGACAGTGAAGCCTTCAACAGTGCATTCTTCTCACCCCTTGTCACCAGTCTTGCCTCGACTGATACAGGTCCCTTGCTTATGTATACGGGCCTGAGATACCTGACAGTCAACGAGGCTGTTACACCTGAAGTACCTGCTTTTACATAAACGCACCATGCGCCTGCCTCATCAAGCAGGGTTGCTATGATCCCGCCGTGAAGCACATTGAGATACCCCTGGAAAACAGGGTCAGGCTGCCACGTGGCATATAGCTTTTCATCATCCTCCTCGAAGGTCAGTTTCAGCCCGATATGATTGCCGGGAGAACACCCGAAACACATATATTCATCCGGTTTAAACGGATTCCTGATTTTCCTTCTTTCTTTCATCTGATAATTTTCTTTTGTTCTTTTCCTGAGCCAGCCAGGCTGAGAGGTACAAAGCCGATATGACCGCATATGCAAATCCAACGATGAAGGTTACCACAGCAAGCGCAAGTGAAGGTTCTTCCTTCGGCCCTGTAGCTGTCATCATCCTGTACCTGAAGCCATAAATGGTCAAAAACATGACTGTTCCTGAGAGCACAATCCCGAGAAGAACCATCATACCGTCAATATGTGTTGTGCTCCTGTATACAGGACTTTTCCTGAACTCCGTGTAAGGGGCCCTGGCATATGCCTCAGCCCGCTTGCGAGCCTCAGCCTGCCTGTATATGATCCAAGCCTGGTAATTCCTGCGCACCTCTTCCTCTGAAATATTCCTGCCATGAGGATGCGATGTGAGATATTCATAGGCCTCGTTCACCTGGATGAACATCTCCACTGCTTCCGGGGAATGATTGCGGTCTGGATGTAACTCCAGGGCCTTCTTTCTGTAAGCTTTCCTGATCTCATCATCGGAGGCGCCCTGCTTGATGCCCAGTATCCTGTAATAGTCCCAGAGATTCATCTTCAAACGTTATCTCTAAATAAGGACTTTTTTTTGTCAGTCCGGATGTTCCTCATGTTGTTTTTTCCTTTATTCTTATAATTTTGGAATTTAAAATGAATCTAAATAATGGTTGTTGATGGATAGTTCCCGGCTGCTATTTGCTTTCGGTATCACTCTTTTTGCAGGCCTTGCTACCGGGATCGGCGGATTGATAGCTTTTTTTGCCAGACGGACCAAGACAACCTTTCTCGCATTCTCACTCGGTTTTTCTGCCGGGGTGATGGTCTTCATATCCTTCACCGAAATTCTGACTGAAGCCGGTCAATTAATGCAACTGGCATATGATAAGGACACTGCAGCCTGGCTTACGTTTCTTTCGTTCATCGGTGGCATAGGTCTCTCGGCCGGAATTGACAAGATTCTTCCCTCCGAGGGTAACCCTCACGAGCTTAAAAGGGTTGAGCAGATGCATCCTGAGTCACGGGACCCTGACAAAACTGAATGCAAGGGCAGGAAGATGCAGAATCAGAGCCGGCACGGTATCAGGGATGCGAAGCTTATGAGACTGGGTATCTTCACGGCAGTTGCAATAGGCATTCATAATTTCCCCGAGGGAGTGGCCACCTTCATGTCGGCAATGTCTGATGTGACTGTGGGGATCAGTATCGCAGTTGCGGTAGCAATTCACAATATTCCGGAAGGAATAGCTGTCTCAGTACCTGTTTATTACGCTACCGGATCCAGGAGGAAGGCACTGACCTGGTCGGTCCTTTCAGGATTTTCCGAGCCTATCGGAGCCCTGGCAGGATATTTTATCCTCACCCTCTTTAAGTCCGATGTGATCCTCGGATACGTCTTTGCAATGGTGGCCGGGATCATGATCTATATCTCGTTTGACGAACTGCTTCCCGCCGCGCATAAGTACGGCAAGCATCATGTAGCCATCTATGGCCTCATCAGCGGAATGATAGTTATCGGCCTCAGCATGATTCTGCTGGGCTGACAGCGTTCCCCGGCCTCTCTGAGGTCCGTGCTGTCTGAATCAAAAAATATCAGTGACTTACATTTGCCGTTTCTTCCGGCACATGCTTATGCCTGAAAAGCGCGGCGAAGAGAATGGCGACCACCAATGCATATGCGGCAAAGGATATCCAGATGCCCGGCCAGTCTTTGATGCGACTTACCGGGTCTTCGAACCACAGTTTGATTACCTGTCCTGCAATGAGATTTCCAAGAACAGCGCCTATCCCGTTGGTCATCAGCATAAAAACACCTTGTGCCGAGGCAGTGATCTTTGAGTCAGTGTTCTGTTCCACAAACAAGGCTCCCGAGATATTGAAGAAATCAAATGCCATTCCGTAAACAATACATGAGGTGATGATCAGTATGAATCCTGTGACTGTATTGCCGGCCAGGCCGAAGAGACCGAAACGCAAGACCCATGCTATCATACTTAAGAGCATCACCTTCTTAATGCCGAAATGCTTCAGGAAAAATGGAATCGAAAGGATAAACAGGGTTTCGGAGATCTGTGATATTGAGAGTATAATTGTGGAGAAGTTATTTATAATCCCTCCTTGCGGGAAAACTGTTGCATCCTGGAGAAAACTGTCGCCGTAGGCATTGGTCAGCTGAAGGGCACCGCCCAGCAGCATGCTGAAAATAAAAAACAACAGCATTTTCTTTTGCCTGAACAGTACGAAGGCTTCCAGCCCCAGGCTCTGAATCCAGGTCTTCCTTTCAGTTGTATCGCTTTCCACTTTTTTCACCACCGGCAACATGAAGAATGAATAGATAGCGAGGCCGAATGCGGAAACAGCTGCTATTATGAAGGAGACCTTGATACTATATCCAAGACCCCATGGTTTGGTGAAGAAGTTTGTCACCCACATTGCTATGATAAAGCCTACCGTACCCCACACCCTGATCGGAGGGAAGTACTTTGTGGGGTCTTTACCTTCGCTTTTCAGCAGTCTGAAACCGACAGAGTTATTCAGACCGATTGTCGGCATATAAAAGCACATCGCAAGCAGCAGAAGCCAGAAGAAGGGCAGAGGTGCCTCAATCAGAGGCAGAAAGCACATTGTTGCCCCGAACAGCAGGTGAAGTATCGCATAGACGTAATTTGCCTTCCATTTATCGGCAAGAATCCCGAACAATGTAGGCATGATAAGTGACGCGAAGCCCATGGTTGAGAAGACCAGGCCAAACTGAGCGCCGTTCCATTGTCTCTCCACGAATCCGTAATGACCCAGTGTCATCATCCATGATCCCCAGATAAAGAACTGGAGGAAGTTCATTATGATCAGCCGGCGCTTAAGTTCCATAACCTTGGATTATTTGTGAATGTTGATTTGCGAAGATAACAAACTAAACTGTTCCGAAGAGCCTGTCACCTGCATCGCCAAGCCCGGGGACGATGTAACCATTTTCGTTCAGGTGACTGTCAAGCGCTGCAAGATAGATGTCTACATCGGGATGTTCCTTTTCGACCCTTGTAACACCTTCCGGAGCACCGACGATGCATACAAGTCTGATTGTGACTGCACCTCTCTTCTTCACGGCTCCGATGGCTGCGCTGGCGCTGCCCCCGGTGGCCAGCATAGGGTCAAGGACCATCACAACCGCACCGGATATGTCTGACGGGAACTTGGCATAATACTCCGTAGGTGCCAGGGTCTCATGATCACGCACCAGTCCTATGTGACCCACGCGTGCCGTTGTTATGAGGCTGGTGATACCTTCCACCATACCAAGCCCGGCACGCAGCACCGGCACAAGAATGATCTCCCTCGAAAGCTCAGATGTGACGCAGGAGGAGAGAGGCGTGTCTATCACCACCTCACGGAGAGGCAGATCACGAGTTATCTCATAGGCCATCAGGCCGGCTATCTCACTCAGGTTCTGCCGGAAATCCCTGGTTCCGGTCTCTTTTCTCCTGATGAGCGACAGCTTGTGTGTAATCAGGGGATGGTTGATCAGCTTAAGCATATTGCAGCAGAGGCTATTCGTTGGGATAACCAACCGGGTTGTTCAGGAGAGGGTACTGCGTTGCCGAGAGCTCCAGCACTTTCTTCAGCCCTTCTGTATCCATGGATGCCCGCGGACGGGTAACCATTCCTGTCCCGGCACAGAAAATGCCGATGTTCTGCGATACAATGCCTGCGTCCATCGCCGCCCAGGTCAACTTAAGATCCTTGTCATCACCCCTGAACCTCGAGATGTCAGAAACAAGGACAAGCATTACCGGAGCATTTGCAAAGTTGGTCTGTCTCTCTGAAACGATCTTCCTGTTGTCGCCTTCAGCCACAACCTTGAGCGTATGCGTTTTTGCATCGTATAAATAAGCGCCGGACTTCATCAGTACATAAACATCAATGTCCTGCGCGTTAACCGCTGTCGGAGAAGTACGTTTGCCGTTTTCAGGCCTGTTGATGCCTGCAGAAGCCCACAAAAGGTCTGACAGATCCTGCAGTGAGAGCTCCCTGGAACTGAAAGAGGTGGCAGATGCCCTCTTCTCAAAGGCTTTCATAATGGTCAGTCCTCTCTCCATGTCAGGAGCATTCAGTTTGATGTCCTGCAAAGCCTGTCCGGATAAACTCCCGGTAATTAGCATCATCATGACTAAAATAGATAAGTACTTCATTTTGGCGGCTCTTATACTTGTTTCTATTTCAGGAACTTGTACGTGAATCCTACCCCGATAACCTCCTTGAACTGGGCACGCTTGCCCAGAACCGGCTCACCTTCGAAGTCTTCGTCGATCTTAATCAGGATGTCATCATCGTAAAGCAGATGAGTGTTCACAGTTGCCGAGATATACTCGTTGACCTTCAAGACCAGAAGAGCTTCCCAGCTGATATCAATGTTCTGCGGATTCTTAAGATAGTTTGTGAAGAGATCAAGCTTTGTAAGGAAATTCACATTCTTCACAATCTCATCCTTCTTGTATGCCAGGTTGGCATAGGCGCCAAGTTCCGACCTGAACTTCTTGTCGGGGTCAACCCCGAAGGCACCTATGGCTGAAAGCTCATCATCCATTACAATCGTGTTCTTGGATGTAAGCGGTGAGAGGAACATTGAAAACTGCGCATTTGGTTTGTAGTCCATACCCACGGAGAAGAGCAGGTAGGCCGGTGAAAGCAGACCGGATATCTTGTTTTCAGTGTCAGGATAGTTGTACCCGTTGTCCATCTGCGTCCTGAAACTCATCAGTCCGGAATAGAACCATTTTTCAGAAGCTTTCAGACCGTATTTCGACTGGAAGTCGATGCGGTCATCAGTCTTAACCCATCCGAGGTCATTTCCCTTCTGGAGCATTTTCCCGTAGCCTATTGTCAGGGCGTTATCCCATGCCGACATGCCTGTCTTGTAGTTTCCGGCAAGGTTAATCAGCCCGTTGAGAGCCACCGAGTTTTGCCCGCCGGCTGCCCAGTTGGTAAATGAGGACTGGGACATGTTCAGCGA
>CAZHAI010000090.1:0-7812 GCA_964530645.1 uncultured Rikenella sp.
TTAAAGAAAAAAGCGACATGCAGTTATTTAAACCGCTCGAAACCGGCAGTGAGGAAAAGAAACAGACTACCGGTGTGACAGAAAAAGTAAAATGTCTCATAATCGGTTCAGGTCCAGCTGGTTACACTGCTGCGATCTATGCTGCACGCGCCAACCTCAAGCCGGTGCTTTACACCGGGCTGCAACAGGGGGGACAACTGACCACAACAACCGAGGTTGAGAACTTCCCGGGTTACCCTGACGGCGTGACCGGACCGGAGATGATGGAACATATGCTGAAGCAAGCCCTGAGGTTTGGTACTGATGTACGCTTCGGCATAGCAACATCTTCAGACTTCTCGGGCAAGCCACTGAAGGTCACGATTGACAATAATACCGTAATTGAGGCTGATGTCGTGATAATTGCGACGGGTGCAACAGCTAAGTACCTGGGCATACCGGCTGAGACAAAATATGCAGGTATGGGAGTCTCCGCTTGTGCGACATGTGACGGATTCTTTTACCGCGGTAAGGATGTGGCAGTTGTGGGAGGCGGTGACACAGCCTGCGAGGAGGCAACCTACCTCGCCGGACTCTGCAAAAAGGTATACATGGTTGTCAGGCGCGATATGCTCCGTGCCAGCAAGGCTATGCAGCACAGGGTGATGAACATGCCAAACATCGAGATACTTTGGAAATGTCAGGTTGAGGATCTGTTCGGCACTCAGGGAGTTGAGGGGGCTGTTGTCGTTCGCGGCAAAGGCACACCTGAAGAGGAGAAATTCAATATCAGCATTGATGGCTTCTTCCTGGCCATCGGGCATACGCCCAACTCTGAAGTCTTCAAGCCATGGCTCGAGACAGATGAGACAGGATACATCATTACCGATCCGGTTTCAACCCGGACACGGGTACCGGGAGTATTTGCCGCCGGGGATGTTGCGGACCATATATACAGGCAGGCGGTGACGGCTGCGGGAAGCGGCTGCAAGGCAGCAATTGATGCCGAGAGGTATCTCTCGGAACAGGGATAGGAAAAACTTGATCTATTAAATGGGGAAAAACACACGCTGAATATGCGGAATTTTAAAAAGACTTATAACATTAACGCCGAGCCATCTGATATATACGCCGCGCTGACAAATCCTTACACAATTGAACTCTGGTCGGGTTACCCGGCAGTCATGCCTTCAAAGGCAGGGGAGGAGTTCAACATGTGGGACGGAGATATCTGCGGGAAGATAATTGACCTGGTACCTGACAAAAAGGTCGTTCAGGAGTGGTACTTTGGCGACCGGGAACTGGACTCGCAAGTGACAATAACTATTGCCGGCAACGGAGGCAGCACTGCGGTTACGGTTGAACACACAAACATACCTGTTGAGGATTACCAGAATATAGCCGAGGGCTGGAATGAATATTATATCGGCGCAATAAGGCGCTTTTACAATCCGAATTTCTGACCTTTAAGGATATCACGGACATCTTCCAGTCCGCCTGCTATCAAACCGGATATACCAGTGTAGCACTTTGTTTTTGAACTGCCGGATACTGCCTCTGCCCAGCGCGGTATCCAGTTGAGCATCTGGTTATTGATGAAATCAAGCAGGTCGCGGCCGATCATTGCCCTGATCTCATAATCATCCTCAGTGAGGTATTTCTCTATGAGCAGGTTTGCAAACAGCAGCTGGATTCCGAGATGATCCGCTGACAGTCCGCCTTCCTCTGCACGGCTGTAACCGTACCGTTTATAAAGGTTGGAGAGTTCAAGATGGTGTTCCTCTACGGAAAGTCCGGTATTGATCCAGCGTGATGCCGCCGGATATGCCTCAGCGCTCTCATTACCGTCAAGCAATCCCCGGTAGTTATCACCCACAGCCGTGTGGCACTGCTGTTTGAAGGGACAGGGTGACTTAAGCAGGCGGCTGGCAGCTTCAAACCGGCTGTTTGTGCTCCCCACCGGCAGATTTCTGAGAAGTCCTGCACTGCAGAGATGTGGCAGTCCGCTCTCACCGGGAGACATTGAAACAGATCCGCCGAGAAAAAGAAATAGTGCAGTATAAGCTTGCAGGAGCTCGTCGGGAGTATTCATTGTGCCAATGTTGCCGGTCATCAGATATTCAGGTTGCATAACCCAATAACATGATGATCCCGCAATTTGTTCACCTCTTTACTTTTTCCAGTTCCTCCAGTTCGTCAATTCCCATGCTTCCTGAGAGACTGGCGATGGTTTTCAGGTCCAGATCGCCCTGGATTGATACAACCGAGGTTCCCCCGCCTCCGGTGATCATCACAAGCTCGGCAATCCTGCCGCCAACCTCGCGTATCATGAAGAAAACCTCGCCGCTCTGCTCCTTCACCGTCATGAGTTCCTCATAACCGTTCCGTCTCAGTCCTGGCATTAGCTCGGAGGCAAAGTTAATCCCGCGTACAACGGCGGTACTGTCAAGACTCAGTATCCGGATTCCCTTTATCCTCGTCACCAGGTTCCGGAACTCCTCATCATCACTGTCAATTCTTGCCAGGAGGCTGAACATTTTTGAGGAGATATATACTGATGTGAATCCCTCTTTCCCGTTGTACCTGTCGAACAAATCATCTACCGGGCTTTTCTGGGCGCAGAGCGATGCGGACAATGCCGCCAGCATCAGCATGAAGAGA
Organism: uncultured Rikenella sp.; assembly: GCA_964530645.1. Classification (GTDB taxonomy): domain Bacteria; phylum Bacteroidota; class Bacteroidia; order Bacteroidales; family VadinHA17; genus SR-FBR-E99. The sequence goes on from CAZHAI010000090.1 coordinate 2,641, forward strand.
GCCTGTTTTTTCATATTATTATACTTCATTTGTTTCAGTTTTCATTGTGAGCCGGGTTCATTTCACCTAGGTAGCGTAACCTGGAAAGGTTCTCTCCGACGATCCCGTTTATCCTGCCGAGTCCCTCAAGTTCTTCAGGCTTATGTGCGATGGTTCCCACCTGAACCAGCTGTTCGGTTCCGCTGTTCATCCTTTCAGATACGGTCAGGAGGATGCTTCTTACCTCAGCCATCGCGATCACGGGATCATCAAATGTATCTTTCTCCTGCGGCGAACCGGCAAACCGGAAGCCGAGCCACAGCACTGCTATGACAGCTGCAGCGGCGGAGATACCTGCAAAATACCTCCAAACCCTTCTTTCAGGCTGCAGGTGGGCTTCCCGGTGAGTAACGGATTCAAGCCTGCCGTAAAATCCATCAGACGGTTCCGGCACCTCACCCTTCTGCGCGAGGAGGAAGCCGAACTCCTTCCGGAAGGATTCTGGGGTTGAAGGGTCATTGAGGTAATCTCGCAGGAAGAGTTCCTCCTCTTCGCTGGTCTCACCCCCGTAGTATTTACCGAGCAAATCCCTTATCTTCTCCTGTTCCATATCGGTATAACTTTTCCATCTCTTCCCTTATCTGCTTTCTCGCCCTTGAGATCAGGGTGCGGAGGGCAGTTAAATTCGTTCCCATTGCTTCTGCGGTCTCTTCGTAGGAGTAACCCTCCATGTCTCTCATTATTATGGCGCTTCTTCCCGGCTCCTTCATCCTGCTGACGATGGATGATACAATCCTCACCGCTTCATGTTCATCGCCTGCGGCAGGTTCAGCATGTAAAGCAGTACTGCTGACGGTATCGCCGATAGTTTCGAGCCTCAGTCTCTTTTTTCTCCTCAGCTGGTCAATGCAGTGGTTGCGTGTCACTGTGGTGCACCAGGCCGCCACACTGGCATAATCACGCTTTTTGTCCTTCTCTGACCAGAGTTTCATCATCACCTCCTGCACTGCATCCTCAGCCTCTTCCCGGTTATTCAGGAACCGGTAGGCGAGGGCATACAGCCTCCGCCCCTCCGGTAATACTGTCTTCCTGAACTCTTCGGGGGTCATGCTTCTCTGAACTCTTCCCCAAAGTTATCATTTACCCCCGATCTCCAGTCCTTCGAGAATTTCAAGTCCCTCCCCGTTGCTCCTGAAGAGCTCTTCAGCCTCATCCCGGGTGAGGTTACCCTCGATCTGAATAACTGCCTGATTTTCTCCGTCGATAACAAGGATCAATTCCCTTATCATCTCCCTGTCCATTCTGGCCATGAATCGCAGATCGGCGCCGTCGTCCCTGACTGTCATCAGCTCATCATACCTGCCCCGGCGGATAATGCCCCTGATCTCCGTGAGCAGGCCTTCGCCGGCGGGAAACTTGTCCTTTTCCCTGACTATCAGCCTTATGGATGTGATTTTTCTGACAGGATTACCCTCCCTGTCTGCATCCCCACTCTCCCCGAGGAAATTAAGCAGGCTCCCGTTAATGACAACAGAGGTGTAACCATCCCTGTTGCTGTACTTACTGAAGAAATCGTCAAGCGAAGTTCTCTGTCCCGACACTGCTGCGGCGATGGCAACTGTGGCAATCAGCAATAGCATTCTTTTCATAACTGTCCGTTTTTGTGTGATTACTGAGCCATTGACGAACAGAGAGCATAAACATTACAGGATTTTTAAGTTTTCTGATAATGTGTTGATATCTGACGGCATTTCAGATGTTGCAGGGAATACAATAATGTTATTTTTACCCCCTGTGATATTTATATATCAACTGATAAATATCAAATAAATTAAAAAAGTTAGCTAAAACCGTCTATTTGATATATGACTGCATCTGAAGCTATTGCCATACTCAAGACTCGGGGGGTTGAACTTCCGGCGGAGGTCAGCCGGCTGGCCTCCCGCTGTCCCGGAGCGCTTTTCTTCAATTCCTCTCCTGAGATTCTGGAGGCTTCCATCCCTGGCGGGGATGACCTCAGCTATGAAGTAAAATATGATATCCCGGGCAGGGGGGAGGTGGTTGAAGTTATCCTTCACCGGGTGAGTAATGGCCTTTCGGCGAATTACACAGAGCCTTATATGCGGAGGCGTGATCCGGAGACGATGCTCATTGGTGATTCGCGTCCCACAGACAAGAAGAGGTATGAGGATGTGTACGGGCATCCGTTCTCCGTGATGCGGAGTGAGACGCTTGAGTGGCTGCAGGGTCAGGAAGTAGGTATCTTCATCTGTTTTGCAGGAAACTTTCCCGTGGGGGCCGGCGGCGTTGTGGTCACCCCTCTCAACGCTTCGTTCTTTGCCTTCGGACTGTCGCTTCTACAGCGAATAATTTCAGTTGACCAGGTCCCTGACGGATTCAGGGTGGAGTCCGTTGTCTATGTTGCGCCTCCTTTCCGTCACACTCATTTCGGCGGACGTCAGGTAGTGGTGCATAACAGGCTCGAGGGGCTCCATGAGATGTTCGCCTACAATCTGTACCCGGGACCGAGCGCCAAGAAAGGTTTTTACAGTGTTTTGCTCGACAAGGGGGAGGAGGAGGGATGGATCACGGCACACTGTTCAACTGTGCAGGCAGTAAGTCCATACGATAATGTGACAACCTTCATGCATGAGGGTGCCAGCGGCGGGGGCAAGAGCGAGATGATACAGAACCTGGTGCGTGAGCCCAACGGCCAGATCCTGATAGGCCAGAACATCATCTCCGGGGAGAAGCGGGTCATTTCAATCCCTCTTTTCTGCTCTTTCTTTCCTGCAACAGATGACATGGCGTTGTGTCATCCCTCATACCAGCAGAACAACGGAAAGCTTACGGTGGCTGATGCCGAGAACGCATGGTTCATACGCGTCGACGGAGTCACCGGTTACGGTGATGATCCGTTCCTGGAAAAGATTACAATCAATCCCGGTGAGCCGCTTCTCTTCCTGAACATTGAAACCCGCCCCGACGGAACGGCGCTGATATGGAATCACAAGGAAGATGCGCCTGGCAGGCGTTGTTCCAATCCCAGGGTCGTCCTGCCACGACGTATAGTCCCCGGTGTGATTAACAGGCCTGTCACTGTTGATGTCCGCAATTTCGGGGTGAGGATGCCTCCATGTACTGCGGAGAGTCCCTCATACGGCATTGCCGGTTTGTTCCACATCCTCCCCCCGGCGCTGGCATGGCTGTGGCGGCTTGTCAGTCCCCGCGGTTATGCCAACCCGAGTGTCACCGGCAGCGGTGATCTTGAGAGTGAAGGGGCGGGGTCATACTGGCCTTTTGCCACCGGGAAAAAGGTAAGACATGCCAACCTCCTCCTGGAGCAGATCGTCAATACCCCCAGGGTACGGTACACGCTTACCCCGAACCAGCATATAGGAGCCTGGAAGGTAGGGTTCAAACCGCAGCTTCTGATGAGGGAATACCTGACCAGGAGGGGCAATGCAAAGCTCAGGGCTGACCAGCTGAGCCCGGCACGCTGCCCTCTGCTGGGATATGAACTTAATTATCTGACAATTGAGGGGTCACCTGTGCCAACACGCTTTCTCAAGGTATACCGCCAGGATGAAGTGGGTGAAGACGGGTATGATGCCGGAGCATCAATACTCAGAGAGTTCTTCAGGAAGGAGTTGTCCGGATTCCTTACACCTGATCTGATCCCGCTTGGCCGCAGGATAATCAGTGCATTCATGGAGGACTGCACCCTTGAAGAGTACGCGAAAATACTTCCGATGGAGTACCAGTACTCTTTCCTTACGATTAACGACTATGATCAGAAAGGGGGCCAGTGAGCCCCCTGTAAAAGTCATGTCCGGATTCCGGACAGTTATTAATTATTGGCAGTGCTGACTTCTAGTTCCTGAAGTCAGCCATCTCGTCGGGATAGGCGTTGCTTTCCAGTTTCTTCTTGACCTCCTTGAATGCCTGAAGGGTGTAGTTCACATCCTCCAGGGTGTGAGCTGCAGTAGGAATGATCCGGAGCATGATGACACCTCTCGGTACCACCGGGTAAATTACAACCGAGCAGAAAATACCGTAGTTTTTCCTGAGGTCCTTGATCAGCTGTGTTGTCTGTGCAAGACCGCCCTTGAAGAAGACGGGGGTCACAGGCGACTGTGTTTTTCCGAGATCGAACCCGGCCTCCCTGAATCCTTTCTGAAGTGCGTGGGCAATTTTCCAGAGGTTTTCGCGCAGTTCCGGATGGCTCTTCATCATCTCGAGGCGCTTAATCGCACCTATTGTCATTGCCATGGGCAGCGACTTGGCATAGATCTGTGAGCGCAGGTTGAATCTGAGGTAGCTGATTACATCCTTATCGCCGGCAACAAATCCTCCGATACCCGCAAAGCTCTTCGCGAAGGTGGCGAAGTAGACATCTATCTTGTCCTGCACACCGAAGTGTTCGCCCGTTCCTGCACCTGTTTTTCCCATTGTGCCGATACCGTGGGCATCGTCAACCAGGAGGCGGAATTTGTATTTTTCCTTGTATGTAACAATCTTGTCAAGAGCGCCGAGGTCGCCTGCCATCCCGAAGACTCCTTCAGTGATGACGAGAATCCCGCCGCCGGTTCCGGCAACAATCTTCTCTGCATGCTCCAGCTGTTTTTCGAAGCTCTCCATGTCATTGTGTGCATAGACAAACCTCTTTGAAAGGACCATCCTCAGTCCGTCCATGATGCATGCGTGTGACTCTGAGTCATAGACGATGACGTCATGCCTTCCTGCAAGCGAGTCAATTATAGAAACCATCCCCTGGTAACCGTAGTTGAGGAGATAGGAGGATTCCTTTCCGACAAATTCAGCAGCCATCTGCTCGAACTTCTCGTGCATAGTTGTCTGGCCTGACATCATCCTGGCACCCATCGGGTATGCCAGTCCGTACTGTGCCGTGGCCTCGGCATCAACCTTGCGCACCTCGGGGTGATTGGCAAGCCCCAGGTAATTGTTGAGACTCCAGTTGAGAACTTCCCTGCCCATGAATTTCATCCGGGGAGCTATTTCACCTTCAAGCTTGGGGAACATGAAGTATCCGTCAGCCTGTTCCTGGTACTGTCCGAGTGCACCACGGTTCTTTTTGATCTTGTCGAAAATATCCACTTCAGTATCGGTTTTGATTAATGCCCGCAAAATTATTAAAAACATTACTCCGGCAAAGTACCTATTTATACCTAT
>CAZHAI010000091.1:0-7801 GCA_964530645.1 uncultured Rikenella sp.
CCGACACGAAGGAGGCCGTGGCGCTTATCGCAGGCAGGACGGAGACGGAATCGTCGGGTGGCATCACCCTCGTAAACGTGAGGGATTACGCCCTGTGCGGCGTTGATTACATTTCAATAGGGGCTCTGACCCACCATATAAAAAGCCTTGACATGAGCCTGAAAGCCTATTGAATTTCTTTTTATGAGCGCCAGGGAAACGCTGATCACAAAAACAAACGGACTCAGGAACGCTGTGCTGCCAGGATTTGACGGTGCACCCCTGGAAATGGTGGCAAAACTCATTGTCAAGGGGCTTTTCGGCCGCGGCGTGCTTGTAACCCGCGCCTCATCCATCGCCTTCAACATGCTCATGGCACTGCTCCCGGCAACAATCTTCCTCTTTACACTAATACCCTTCGTTCCCATCCCCAACTTTCAGGCGGAACTGGTCAAACTCTTCGAGAACTTTCTACCCGTTGCAGCCTACAGCCTGCTTGAGACAACGATTGTGGATGTGATAACCAACAGGAGCGGAACCCTCCTTGTTGTGATGTTCATTGCAACAATCATCTTCTCAACAAACGGAATTCATGCCCTGATGCACTCCTTCAACATGTCGGTTCACGGGTTTGAGAGCCGCTCCTGGCTTCAGCAAAGAAAGATTGCTGTCTTCCTGCTCGTATTCATCCTGATAATGTTCTCCGCAGCAGCAGCCCTTATCATACTCAGCCGCTCCATTGTGGACAGGCTCGTCGAGATCGGGGTCCTTGAGATGAATCTCGTATTCTATATAATAATGATTTTTAAATGGATACTGATCATTGCGTTGCTTTTCTTCGCCATATCGACCCTTTACTACCTTGTCCCGGCCCGGAAGAAAGACTTCCGGTACATATCCCCCGGCTCAATAGTTGCCACCAGCCTCTTCATTCTTACCTCGCTCGGCTTTTCAGCCTATGTTAATAACTTCGGGCAGTACAACAAGCTGTACGGTTCAATCGGCACACTGATCATTATCCTTATATGGCTCTATCTGAATTCAGTAGCCCTGCTATTGGGATTTGAGCTGAATGTCAGTATCAGGGCAGCCACCTGCACAAGGGCGCCGGCCGTAGATTAACCTCCCGGAAGGACGCTTTCCTGATCCGGGATTATACCCGCTGAAGACCTTATTTTGGCGAAAAATGACTTAGCCGCAGTGCAGGTACTCCTTCACAAGCTTAGCGATGGCCTCGTTGTTGCCGTAGAGCTCCTCGCTGAGGCTCCTGTCATTGTATGACTTCAGCTTCGCCGCAAGGCTGTCAATCACCCCTGCCGGGAAGATACCGTCTTTCTCAAAATGGCTGCGCAGTTTCAGGAGAGCCTCAGCCGACTCCCAGCAGGAGCCAGGGAGTGACTCCAGCTTCTTCGTTGCGGCCTTTTCCTTTTCCTTGAAGATGTTGTAATTTACATACAGCCTGTCGGCCATCTCTGTTGCTTCCGGCATCTCAAGGCCGTGCTGTATAGCCACGGCAATGCCAGCCATGAGGAGGTAGATGTCCGCCGATCCGTCCGGCGAGCGGAGTTCAACAGTCTGCCTTGAAATCCTGTCCGCACTTCCTGACGGCTCAGCAGGATTGGCATCATGGATCATGTGCGATGCGCCCAGCCAGCCGAGGGGCACCCTTACAAGCACCGAACGGTTACGGTCACCCCAGCAGATGTTGGTGGGAGCCTCCTGGTGAGGCACCAGCCTCAGGTATGATGTGGGTATCGTGTTACCGAATGCCGTCAGCCCCTTGCTCAGGTCAAGCACGCCGGCAATCAGCTTCCTGGCGGTAGCACTCAGCTTACCGTTGTCTATCATTATGTTGCGTCCATCCTTCTCAAGCATCATATGGATATGCATCCCTGAGCCGGCTTTCCCCACGGTGATCTTCGGTGCGAAGCTGACCTCAACACCGTACTTGTAACCAAGCATCCGCAGTATCCATTTTGCTATCAGGAGCTGCTCCACTGCCTCATCCAGGGGCACATGCAGAAACTCTATCTCGTGCTGCTCGTAATCGTCGCCGTCCTTTGAGAAACTCCCAACCTCCGAGTGACCGTACTTGATGTGGCATCCTGCCCTTGCACAGAGCTCCAGGGCCTCAACGCGCAGATCCTCAAACTTGGCAAAGGGCTTCGATTGGTGATATCCCTTCTGGTCGAAGAGAGGATAAAGCGCTTCGCTGGCCGACCTGACGTAATATTCGAGCTCACCCAGGGCCCTGATCGTATATCCCGTGGAGGCAGTGAACCTCGTTATCGCTTTGCGGAGAATATATTCCGGTGAACTCTCAAGAGGCCTGCCTTCCGAGTTGTAAAATGAACAGAGAATCTCAAGGGTGGGTGTCTGGGTGAAGGGGTTCACAAAAGCGGTACGGTAGCGGGGCATCACATAGAGATCACTCGAACCCGCCTCAATGAATGAAAAGAGGCTTGAACCGTCAACACGCTCACCTGAAGTAAGTATCGATACAAGATGATCACGACTGTAGGGAACGAAATTAAGCGACTTGAGCTTGCCGTCTCCTGCCGCATACCTGAAATTGAGCATCCTGATACCCTTGGCCTCAATAAAACGGACAATGTCCTCAGATGTGAACTGGTCGGCAGGCTTTCTCAGAAACTGTACAAGCTCATTACGGCTCATAAGTATGTCATTGTTCATCATTAGATTCTTTTGGTGATTGGCAAATGTAAAATTTTTTAGATGCAAAATACACGAGTAAACTCAGTATTGGATGCCGGTGTGGAACTGCCAGTACATTGATATGCTATTTTTACTATTTTTGGACCTCAGGTTCTGCCACCGGATGAGGAAAGCTCTATTCATATCTTCGCTGTTATTACTTGCAGCATGCCAACGTGAGGAAAAAACCGAATGGTTCAATGCTGCAAAGGCAAAGGAATATTTCAGTGCCGTAGAAGAAATATGCGCAAAGGACAGCGGTCAGCTCTGGGGCGAGAATCTTTTTGGCCCTGTTATGTATGTTGATGGACTCAGCCGGACACTCTACGCCAGCCAGCCTGACAGGGAGGGCCTCCTGAAGCTTAAGGACGGAGTATACAGTGGCATCCTTCCAAGGGAACGGATAATCGCAAACACAGTGATCGAGTTCGGAGGATTAAGGTATGCAATGGTTCCCCTGCCTGAGACCGAAGACCGTTACCGTATAGTCACGCGCACAGTTCACAGCCTGTTCCACAGTTTTCAGGAAAGGCATGCCCTTAAGCCGTCGACCTTCAGCACGAGGCACCTCAACGAGAAAAATGCACGCCTTTACCTGAAGCTGGAATGGAAAGCCCTCACAAACGCCATCGGGTCAACCGGTGAGGCCCGCGACCATGCCATCCGTGATGCGCTGGTCTTCCGCGGTGCAAGGCGCGAGCTCTTCCCCGAGGCCATCGCTGATGAGAATAAGTTTGAAAACTACGAGGGACTGACAACATTCACATATATAAAACTGTGCACCACCGGCCCGGAAGAACTGAGGACAAGGATACTTGAGTACCTCGACAGGATCTATCAGAACAGCTCATATGCCTGGGGCTACGGTTTTGTGCACGGCGCCCTCTATGCCACACTGCTCAGCGATAAAGATTTCGACTTCAAACAGATACAAACAACTGATTTCGACCTGGGCGGGGCAACCCTCGAAGCCTACGGTGTGGCACTTCCCGCTGTGTGCCGCGATGTGGCCGGCTCACTTGCATTCAACTATGACATCCAGGCTATCAGAGCCGAGGAGAGCGAGCGTGAAGCGATGATCAACGAGAATACACGCCGGATTGTTTCCACATTCAACGAAAAGCCGGTTGTTGCAATCAGCATGGAAAGCCCCAACTTCAGCTTCGAACCTGAAGATATTGATTATCTTGATTCCCTGGGCACACTGTACGAAAAGCTCCGTGTTTCCGACAACTGGGGTAAGCTGGCAGTGGACAAGGGGGGTGCACTGCTAACAAACGACCTCCGCATGCTGAGGGTGAGTGCGAAGGATATCCTTATTGAGAGGAGCCATATCTCAGCTGCAGGGTGGCACCTGGTGCTGAACGACGGGTGGCATGCCGTGCCATCTGAAAACGGCAGCTATATAATCACAAAACAGTAAATCTCTGTTAACCTCCGGCGGATCCCGGTGCAACACACCAGAACGCTGCTGCGCGATTTTCAGCTCGCGGTGGCAGGGCTTACCCGGGCGCTACGGCGCGACTTACTTCCTGAGGTGGGCGAGGCTCTCCCTGATTGTGTCAATACGCGCACGGGCATCAGCTTCCTTCTTGCGCTCAATCGCAATTACCTTCTCCGGGGCGTTGGCGACGAACTTCTCATTCGACAGCTTCTGAAGAACCGAAGCCAGGAACCCCTCCTGGTAAACAAGCTCCTCTTCCAGCTTCCTGATCTCCTCCTCATGGTCAATGCCATCAGTCAGCGGGATAAAGAACTCTGAAGTCTGCGTCCTGAATGAGGCGGCTCCCTCAACCTTGCCCTCCACAACACGTATCTCAGATAGATTGCACAAGCGGACAATGACCGGGTCAAACTCAGTCCCGGTAGCTCCCGGCGAGGCGCATAGCACAAGCGGATCACGGACAGGGATATTCCTTTCCTTGCGAATTGAACGGACGGCAGTGACTATCTCGCGGACAGTATCAAACCGCTGAAGCATGCCGGCTTCAAAAGGCGCCGGGAGTGGCATCTGTTCAGTCATGATGCTGCTACCCTCAGGTCTCACCGACAGTCGCTGCCATATCTCCTCGGTGATAAAAGGCATGAAGGGATGAAGAATCTTCATCAGATCCCCGAAGATGGCCAGGGTCTCTTTGTGTGTCCTGCCATCCATTGGCTTCCCGAAGGCAGGTTTGATAATCTCGAGATACCACCCGGAAAAATCGTCCCAGAAGAGCTTGTATGCCTGCATCAGAGCATCGGAGATGCGGTAACGCACGAAGTTGTCCTCAATGTCGGCAAGTGTCTTGTCTATTGTATTGCGCATCCATGCGACTACGGCTGCCGAGGCCTTAGGCTGTTCAATTGTTTCATCTACCTCCGTTGTCATCACAAGACGGAAGGCGTTCCAGATCTTGTTGGCGAAGTTGCGTCCCTGCTCCGGCAGGCTGTCGTCATACAGCAGGTCATTCCCTGCCGGTGAGCAAAGAAGCATGCCAACCCTCACACCGTCAGCGCCGTACTTCTCGATGAGCCCGATGGGATCTGGAGAGTTGCCGAGCGACTTCGACATCTTGCGCTTCTGCTTGTCGCGCACCATACCGGTGAGGTAGACATCGCCGAAAGGCTCGCGCCCCCGGTACTCATAACCCGCCATAATCATCCTGGCAACCCAGAAGAAGAGTATGTCCGGTGCGGTTACCAGGACATTCGAAGGGTAATAGTATTTGATATCTTCGTTATCAGGATTGTTAATGCCGTCAAAACAGGTGATCGGCCACAGCCATGAGGAGAACCACGTGTCAAGCACATCCTCATCCTGGCGCAGGTCATTTACGGTCAATCCGCCGGTGCCGGAGACCTTGCGGGCGAGTTTAAGCGCCTCCTCCTCTGTCTCCGCAACAACAAACTCGTTGTTATTGAAATACCATGCCGGGATGCGCTGACCCCACCATAGCTGCCTGCTGATGCACCAGTCGCGCACATTCTCCATCCAGTGCCTGTAGACATTCCTGAACTTGTCCGGATAGAGCCTGACAGTATCTTCCATCACCGCATCGAGGGCGGGTTTAGTGACATCCTTCATCTTCATGAACCACTGCAGTGAGAGCTTTGGCTCGATGACTGAGTGGGTTCGTTCCGACCTGCCGATCTTGTTGATGTAATCTTCTGTCTTCACAAGTGCGCCGGTGCGGCGAAGCTCCTCTTCCGCAAGACCCCTGGCTTCGAAGCGGTCCTTGCCGATGAACAGGCCAGCCGCCTCAGCGATTGTGCCGTTGTCATTGAAGATGTCAATGCTCTGAAGGTTGTACTTCAGGCCGATCTCATAGTCGTTGATGTCATGTGCAGGGGTGATCTTGAGACATCCCGTGCCGAACTCCATGTCTACATACTCGTCAAAGATGAAGGGGACCTCGCGGTTGGCCATCGGGACGATGACCCGTTTGCCCTTCAGGCGGGCGTAACGCTCATCCGCCGGGTTGGCACACACGGCTGTATCGCCGAGGATGGTCTCGGGCCTGGTGGTTGCCACAGTGATGTAATCATCTTCCCCCACTATTTTGTAGCGGACATGGTAGAGCTTTGATTTCTCCTCCGTGTAAATAACCTCTTCATCCGAGACGGCGGTGAGCGCCTGCGGGTCCCAGTTGACCATGCGTATACCGCGGTATATCAATCCCTTGTTATACAGATCGACAAAGACCTTGATTACCGAGCTGTAGCGCGGCTCATCCATTGTGAAAAGTGTGCGGTCCCAGTCGCATGATGCCCCCAGCCTCTTGAGCTGCTCGAGGATGATTCCGCCGTGCTTGTGTGTCCACTCCCATGCATGCCCGATGAACTCTTCCCTCGATATCGATCTCTTGTCAATCCCCTCGCTCTTCAGCTTGGCCACAACCTTGGCCTCGGTGGCAATGCTGGCATGGTCAGTGCCGGGCACCCAACAGGCATTGAATCCAAGCATGCGGGCGCGCCTGATAAGCACATCCTGTGTGGTGTTGTTGAGCATGTGGCCCATATGAAGCACACCCGTGACATTCGGCGGAGGGATGATGATTGTATAAGGTACGCGGCCATCAGGCTTGCTGCGGAAGAAACCCTTCTCCATCCAGTAACTGTACCACCTGTTCTCCGCTGCGGCGGGTTCATATTTTGAAGGAATCTCGGTCATGGGAATTGCGATTTGCGATTGTCGATTGTCGATTATATATTGTCGATATGTGATTTTTCTGATTATTTGCTGCCCTTCCCCCACCGGGTGCCGGGCAACTTAATTCTTAAGCGCACAAAATTAACATTTTGTTGCCACTATGTAAAAAGTGGACGGGCTTATGCCTAAAATCATTTTGCTGTAATTTGAATTTGAATACTTTTGAGACGCTAAGTAATCAGGGTTTTAAAAATATAAGACATGCCAAAGATTTCAGAAAAGGCCGGGATGATGCCGGCATCGCCGATTCGTAAGCTCGTTCCCTTTGCCGAAGAGGCCAAACGCCGCGGAGTAAAGGTTTACCATCTGAACATCGGTCAGCCCGACATACACACTCCCGAAGCTGCCCTGCAGGCACTTAAGAATATGGACCTGAAGGTCATCGAGTACACCCACTCTGCCGGCAACGAGTCGTACCGCCGCAAGCTGGCCCTTAGCTACACAAAGATCGGTATCGATATTGACCATTCTGAGATCATTGTCACCACCGGAGGATCCGAGGCAGTGCTCTTCGCCTTCATGTCATGCCTCAACCCGGGCGAAGAGGTGATAACCTTTGAACCATTCTACGCTAACTATAACGGCTTCGCCACAACGGCAGGAGTACATATTGTGCCGGTCAGAACATACATTGAGAATGAGTTTGCCCTCCCTCCCATTGCCGAGATAGAGAAAAAGATAACCCCGAAGACGAAGGCCATTCTCATATGCAACCCGAACAACCCGACTGGTGCCCTCTATTCGAAGGAAGAGCTGATGCAACTGCGTGACATAGTTAAGAAGCATGATCTGTTCCTCTTTTCCGACGAAGTCTACAGGGAGTTCTGCTACGGTGCCGAACACTTCTCGGCCATGCAGCTTGAGGGAATAAGAGATAACGTGGTGCTTCTCGACTCCGTATCAAAACGTTACAGC
>CAZHAI010000092.1:0-7787 GCA_964530645.1 uncultured Rikenella sp.
ATTCAGCAGAGACAAAAAGTACGTGATCCTGATGAACCCCACCGCAGGAAATATAGGAGTGGTGACTTTCCTGCTGGACAAGGGGATCTTCAGCCCGGATGCCGAAAAAATTGAATTTGTTGGCATATGGCATTCCAGTCAGGAATACGACTTCAGCAAGTCAGCAGAATATATTGCAGCAAACAATCTGACCCGTATTCACCTGCACGAAGTCAAAGGTCCCCTGAGTGACGAGATGGTGTACAAGCAGAATCCCTGCACTGATGACTTCAGGAAGGTTTTCAGCAACTCCGTGGGTGTCATCTTCTTCGGCGGTCAGGATATTCCTCCGGCTGTTTACGGACAGGAGAACTGGTATTCCGAGACTACCGACCCCGGCAGACATTATTTCGAGGTCAGCTTCCTCTTTCACCTGCTCGGCAGCACCCGCAACACATCCTATAAACCTCTTCTCGAAGAGAACCCGGATTATATGGTAATCGGCTTCTGTCTGGGCTTGCAGTCGATGAACGTTGCGGCAGGTGGCACCCTGTGGCAGGATATTCCCGCACAGATCTACGAAAGCAAGAGTCCTGAGACGCATGTTAAGATTGACCGTAAAAACCTGCACCGCAATTACTGGCAGAATATCAGGGATGACAAGGACTTCATGGGAATCAATATGCATCCGGTCACGTTCACTGACAACATGTTCTTTGGAAAGACAGTGAAGGTTTCACGCAAAATGAAGCCCATTGTATACAGCAGCCATCACCAGGCAATCGGGGACCTGGCACCGGTATTTGAGGTGACTGCACGGTCCAACGACGGTAAAATAATTGAAGGAATAGCCCACATAAGGTATCCGAACGTTTTTTCAGTGCAGTTCCACCCTGAAGTATCAGCCCTTTATGAGGATCGTGCGCTGGTCAAATTCGCTCCTGAAGACACCCCTGCCACCCTGCACTCGATGCTTGACAAGAAGAGTCTGAAATTCCATTTGAAGTATTGGGGACATATTTCAGATGTCATTCGGGAACTCTCAAGGTAAAAGTCAGCAGTCAGCACTCGACAGTCAGCAACATTGAAATTGACTGGATACTGCAGACTGCAGACTGGAGATTGCCGACCGGACTACAGTGCTTTCACCTCATTGACCAGTGCCTGCAGTGTTGATTTGGCATCACCGAAAAGCATGCGGGTTTTGTCGTGGAAGAAGAGCATGTTTTCAATTGCGGCATAGCCCTTCCCCATGCCACGCTTCATTACTATAATGTTCCTGGCTTCACGTGCCCTTACAATTGGCATCCCGTAAATCGGACTCGACGGATCATCCTCTGCTGCCGGGTTTACAACGTCATTGGCGCCTATCACGACAATCACGTCCGTGTTTGGCAGGTCCGGATTGATCTCATCGCTCTCTATAAGTTGTTCATAGGGCACATCAGCCTCTGCAAGGAGCACATTCATATGCCCGGGCATTCGTCCTGCCACCGGGTGAATGGCATATCTCACCTCCACACCCTTCTCCTCAAGCATCTTATCGAGCTCATGGCATATATGCTGCGCCTGTGCTACAGCCAGACCATATCCTGGTACTATTACAACCTTTTTGGAATAACTGAGAAGCACCGCGGCATCACTTACGGTTATCTCCTTGACAGTGCCGGCAACGCCTGCCGCTGCAGCTCCGCCACCCCCGAATACTCCAATGATGACATTCAGGAGTGAACGGTTCATTGCCCTGCACATCAGAATTGTAAGGATTGTCCCGGCTGAGCCAACAAGGATACCACCCGTCAGCATCGCCTGGTTCTGGTAAAGAAAACCTCCCATGGCTGCAGCTACGCCCGTAAAGCTGTTTAGAAGCGAAATCACGACAGGCATGTCGGCTCCGCCGATTGGCATGACGAATAAAACTCCGTACACTACCGAGACAAAGAACAGGATGATCACAAGGTGCGTCAGTTCAGCAGATGCAGCAACATCACGTGTCATAATATAAACGATGAACCCGATGATGACTGCCAGGATTGCCAGGTTGACAAATTTCATGGCTTTCACCCGGAGATCGCCTATTTTTCCGTCCAGCTTGCCGAAGGCTATCATGCTTCCTGCCCAGGAAACCGAACCGATAACCAGTCCCAGCAGTATAGCCAGCACATGGCCATTGGCCATACCTGACTTCATCATCAGTTCCTGGCTTACATGCGGAAATTCCATAAGTGAGATCAGAGCTGCGGCAGCACCACCCATCCCGTTAAAAAAGGATACGAGCTGGGGCATGGCAGTCATCTTCACCCTCCGGGCTATCACCCATCCGATTGCGGTACCGACAGCCATTGCGGCAAGTATCCAACCGATATTGCCTATCGGATTCCCATCCTGTTTGTGAAACAGAAGGGTGGCAACAATTGCCAGGACCATCCCAATAGCTGCAAGGAAATTACCCCTCCTTGCTGTGAGAGGGTGACTTAGCATCTTGAGTCCGAATATGAATAATACGGAAGCAAGAATATATGAGATCTCCAGTACGGAGAGGCCAGCGGAAAACTGTGTTACGTGGTTCATGGGGCCGTTGTCTGAAACTGTCAGTTTAAGGGTTACTTCTTCTTTTTAAACATCTCAAGCATCCTGTCGGTAACAACGAATCCCCCGACAACATTAAGGGTGCCCAGCACCACCGCCAGGAATCCGAGTATCATTGCCCCGGTAGTGTCGGCATGACCCATTACTATAATTGCCCCGATTATTACGACGCCATGAATTGCATTGGCACCTGACATAAGGGGTGTATGAAGGATTGCAGGCACGTGACTTATCATCTCAATGCCCAGAAATATTGAGAGTATCACCATGTAGATGATATCCCTGTTGGCCATAAAAAATTCCAGAATTCCTTCCATTTTCAGCTCTGTTTGATATCAAGCAACTGTTTCACTCTCGGGCTGCGGTACTCTCCGCCACTCACGGCGGTGGTCCCTGCCACTATCTCGTCAGCCGGATCGGGCTTTACATTCCCTTCCCTGTCAGTCATGATTTTAAGCAGATTGATAAGGTTATTCCCGAACATCCTGCTGGCGTCTGATGACATCGCAGCAGGGTAGTCTGATCTGCCCGCAATGGTTACCCCGCTGACAACCACAATTCTCCCGTTTTCAGTCAGCTCGCAGTTTCCTCCTGAGGAGGCTGCAAGGTCAACAATAACTGAGCCTGGCTTCATACGGGCCACTGTTTCCTTCAGAACCAGAACCGGAGCCCTTCTGCCCGGTATCTGGGCAGTGGCTATTATTACATCTGCCGCGGCTGCGCGCTGTTGTATCAGGTCCTGCTGTTTTCTTTTGAAGTCATCGCTCTGTTCAACAGCATAGCCTCCGGCAGCTGCATCCTCCTTTGCTCCTTCCACCTCTATAAATTTACCGCCAAGGCTCTTAACCTCATCCTTTACTGCCGACCTTACATCGAACACCTCCACCACGGCTCCAAGCTTCCGGGCTACTGCAATAGCCTGAAGTCCGGCAACCCCGGCACCAAGGATAAGTACTCGTGCCGGCTTTATTGTGCCTGCAGCCGACATGAACATTGGAAAGAACCTGGGCAAAAGAGATGCTGCTTCCAGAACCGCCCTGTAACCTGCGACAGTGGCCATGGATGATAGAATATCCATAGACTGGGCACGCGTGATACGAGGTACCAGGTCAAGCGCCAAAACGGTCAGCCGTCTCATGCGGGCCTTTTCCAGCCAATCCCTGTTGACAACCGGGTCCAGCACTGTGAATATGATCTGTCCCTCCCGGAAGAGAGTGATTTCATCTGCAACCGGAGGGTTGACAGTAAACAACAGGTCGGATCCTGTTATAACCTCTTTTCTTGTGACGACAGTTGCACCGGCAGACCGGTATTCTGCATCAGAGGCAAAGGCGCCCTCCCCGGCACCCGCCTCCGCCAGGACCTTCAATCCCAGCTTTATTACTGATGCTGTCTCGCCGGGAAGAAGGGCGACCCTCTTTTCACTTCCGGATTCCCTTAGAATTCCTGCTGTCATACCCCTAATATTACAAGTTTATTGAGATTTTCAAGCTTTAAGGAGAGAGGCTGCAGCGGTATCAAGCATCCAGACCAGATGCCCCGATGCGGGCATAACCCCTGAGGCCGGATAGAGAATTGATCCGCTCTTCCCCCCGATTATCTCCGATACGATGGATGCTTTACCCTTTCCGGTAACAATATAATAAATTTTTGAAGAGTTGTTGATCAGTCGCCCTGTAGCGGTTATTCTTTTTTGCTTTGTACCGGGCTTTACCGCCACCTCGAAGAGCTGGCCGGTTTTAAAGAGGTCAGGCCTGTCCGGGAAAATTGATGCCGTATGGCCATCGTCACCCAACCCGAGGAGCATCAGGTCAAACTGGGGTATACCCTTATATTCGGGAACCATGCTGCTCACAAGTTCTGCATATTGTCTTGCCTCTGTTGCAGGATCATCTTCACCCTTTATCCTGAAAATGTTGGCATCGGGTATGGGCACATTCTGCAGGAGGTTTTCGTAAGCCATCCTGAAGTTGCTCTCCCCATCCTCGGGAGGCACACACCTCTCGTCGCCCCAGAAAACCAGCAGCTTCTCCCAGCTGATTCTGTCAGCATATTTTTCAGAGAGGTAGCGAAAGATATATTCCGGGGTGGAACCGCCGGAAAGGGCGAGGGTATAGTAATGATCGGGCTCGATACGGTCCAGGTCCTTGATCAAAATTGCCGCAAAGGTTTGAGCCAGCTCTTCACGGGTTGAGAACACTCTGACTGAATGTGACATGATGGATTAAAATCTGAATATAAATCTAATTATAATTCGCAATAAATACCATCATCTGCCAGATTTTTGCATGGGTAGCGCCAGGTCAGTTCCGGTTCTTCAATAAGATCATCCGCTGTCTCAGGCCCCCAGGTCCCTGCAGGGTAGCCATAGACCGGCACAGAGGGGTCATTCTTCCAGGCTTGCAGTACCGGATCGAGGAATCGCCATGCTGCAAGCACGGCATCTGAACGGGTGTAGAGGGTGGAGTCGCCATTCATGCAGTCATACAGCAATCTCTCATATGCATCAGGAATCCTGCCTGCGGCAAGGTCAGAATAATGAAAGTCCATATTGACATTCTTGACATTGAACCCGGCTCCGGGAATCTTCATCCCAAACTTAAGAAGGATGCCCTCGTCAGGCTGTATTCTGATTATAAGCTGGTTGCAGCCATCACACCCACCCTTCTCAGAGAACAGGTAGTGCGGTGTAGGTTTAAAGTGGATCACGGCCTCTGTTACCCTCGTCGGGAGCCTCTTGCCTGTTCTGATGTAGAATGGAACTCCTCCCCATCTCCAGTTGTCAATGTAAAATTTCAGTGCTGCAAAAGTCTCGGTCATGGAGGCCGGATCAACATCCTCCTCCTCCCTGTAACCATTCAGCCACTCACCTCTTACATGTGCCCCGGTATATTGCCCCCGTATGGCAACCTTTCCGATATCTTCCGTCGGTATTGAGCGCAGCGACTCAAACACCTTGACAAGCTCATTCCTGATTGAGGTTGAATCAATTGATGACGGAGGCTCCATTGCAATGAAACCGGCGAGGTGAAGGAGATGGTTCTGAACCATATCGCGCAGCGCTCCTGTACCCTCATAGTATGAGCCTCTCTTTTCCACCCCGAGGCTCTCTGAGGAGGTTATCTCGACGTGATGCACATAGTTCCTGTTCCAGAGCGGTTCAAATATGCCGTTCGAAAACCTTGTGACAAGTATGTTCTGAACAGTCTCCTTCCCCAGGTAGTGGTCAATCCTGTAAAGCTGGTTCTCATTCCAGTGTCCCAGCAATATCCTGTTCAGTTTTACCGCACTCTCATAATCATATCCAAATGGCTTCTCGATAATCATTCTCTTCCACCCGTCACTTTCGCTGTTTAGTCCGCTGTTGGCAAGATTGGTTGTTATGTCATCATACAGTTCAGGCGGCAGGGAGAGGTAAAAGAGGGTGTTTGCCGGGATATCATAAGCTCTCCTCAGGCGGTCAAGCGCCCCGGTAAGCAAATTGTAATCATCAGGCACAGACGGATCAAGTTTGGCATAGTGAAATGAAGAGTTGAACTGACGCAGTGCTTCCGTGTCCTTTTGAGATCCTTCAACCCCTGTCGCCTTAACAACCTCCGTGCGGTATTCTTCATCATCCAACTCACTCCGTCCGGTTGCCAGGACAGCATACCGTTCAGGCATAAGCCCCTGTAGGTGAAGTGCATATAGTGCCGGTATTATCTTTCTCATGGCAAGGTCGCCCCTGCCTCCGAATATTACTATTATCTGATTGTCTGGCTTATTCATTTTTACGTTGCTCATCCGTCTTACATCGCGCAACAGTAACAAATATAAGTAAAGTGACCATCGGGAGCAACGGAATGAAATAAAACAGATAAACCTTATCAAAAGTTCTTACTGTATGCGATAAAGAATACGGCTGAGACACTGATTTTCAAATCATCCAATATCAGGTGTTGTATTATTCATCATGTGTATATATTTTATACATATCCCTTATAACCTTAATATCCAATGCCTTACGAGATTTATTTAATTGATATGTAGACTATTTCAACACTTATTTATATTCCAGACAAAGCCGGAAGCTTATATGTCATTGATATATAGCTTTTTACATGAAACGGCACACTTATTGGATAAGGTGTTCCATGAATTACAAACAAAGAAATTTGATAATCATGAAAAGAGTAGCAGTTGTCATCATCGGTCTTGTCCTCCTACAGTCTGGCGCCGTTAATGGTCAGGAAGAGAGCAGGAATATTCAGGGTAGCAAGGCAATGCTCACAGTAGCTGCTGATCCGGAAGTGGCTGAGGTTGCAGAATTATGGATCAGGGCGTACCTTAATAATAACAGTGGCAAAGAGGTGACTCTTCTGCCCGTCGGTGATCCCGGAAGAGCTGACCTGCGGTTGTTTGCCGCCACCCCGGCTGACAATGAGGCAATGAAGAATGAATGGAGGGTTGTTGTAGCCCGAGACATCCTTGTTCCGGTGATGAGTTCTGATAATCCGTTATTTGAAAAAGTACAGTCTGCGGGATTGGATCCCGCCAGTCTCGGCATGCTTCTGACTTCCTCCGGGGGATCCACCTGGGGAAGCCTGCTGCACAATGATAATAAGGCCCCGGTAACGGTAAGTATCCCTGCCGATGATGCAGCTCTGAAAGCACTGGCTCGTTTTTCAGGAGTCGACCCCGCCCTTATCACAGCTCAGCGTCTCCCCTCTGCCGGAGTTATTTCAACAATTCTCAGGAGCAATCCTGAATCAATCCTCTTTTGCAGGCTGGCTTCAATCACCGGGGAAAATGGCACCCGGATCCCGGAAGGGATAAGCATTATCCCCATTGATGTCAATGCAAACAGACACTCTGATTATTTTGAACAGTTCTACGGCGATTACAACAGCTTCAACAGGGGCGTATATATCGGCAAATATCCTAAAGAGCTCTGTAGCAGTATCTTCTGCGCCGCTGACACAAAGCCTTCCACAGGGCCGCAGGCTGATTTCGTACTCTGGCTCCTTGCCGGAGGACAGGAACTGATTGCAGAGGCAGGACTAACCGCCCTTCCCGGCGGCGAAGGAATGATAAGAAGAGAGATGCTTACACCTGAAATGGCCCTGGTTTCCGCCGGAGACAATCGCCGGGCAGGTGCTGTCGGCTGGTTATGGATTGCAGCTGTGATGGCCGCCGTATCACTCATTGCCTATGCCCTCTACCGCATAACCAGATCACGC
>CAZHAI010000093.1:0-7764 GCA_964530645.1 uncultured Rikenella sp.
ACAGGTACCTTATAATAAAAACGATGAAAATGACTGTCAACATCAATCTCGGGGGTTACGCGTTCAACCTTGACGATGACGCCTACGAGCGGCTCCGGCAGTACATGAAGCGCCTGGAGAGGGAGTTTTCGGGCGAGCCGGGAGCGGCTGAGATAATGACCGATATCGAAGGAAGGATATCGGAGCTGTTCAGGATGAGGCTCAACAGCTACAAGCAGGTCATCACCATGAAGGATGTGGAGGAGGTGATGGCCATACTGGGTTCACCGGAAGACATAAGCGGCGGCGAGCCTGCCGCCGGGCCGCCGCCGCGTTCGCAGCGCCGCATCTACCGTGACCCTGACAGGCGCGTCTTTGGCGGTGTGTGTGCCGGCATATCGGCATACCTCGACTGGGATCCGCTTATAATGAGGATCATCTTCGCGGTGCTGATCTTTGCAGGAGGCATCGGCGTCGGGCTTTACCTGGTCCTGTGGATAGTGCTGCCCGAAGCAAAGACTACGGCGCAGAAGCTTGAGATGCGGGGTGACCCGGTAACCATAGGTAACATAACGGATTCCGTCAGACAGGAGTTCAACACAGTCAAGGAGAAGATGAACCTTTAAACTTCGCCTTTGACGTACAACGCTGATAAAATAAAATAGCCATGAATACGGACAACACAAGAGCACAAATGCGCAAGGGCATACTCGAGTATTGCATACTGGCAGTACTGTCGAGGAATGCTTGCTATGCCGTTGACATCATCAATGAGCTTAAGAAGGCAGAGGTGATAGTCGTTGAAGGGACTCTCTACCCCCTGCTGACAAGGCAAAAGAACGCCGGGCTTCTCAGTTACCGCTGGGAGGAGTCGCCGCAGGGACCCCCGCGTAAGTACTATGAACTTACCGAACTGGGGAAAATCTACCTCAGGGAGCTCGACAAGGTCTGGGAAGAGCTTGTTGAATCAGTTAATCAGATACGTGACAGGAAATAAAGGCAGCCATGAAAAAAAACCTTGACATCAACATTGCCGGGCAGCTCTTCCGTGTGGACGAGGATGCCTGGGAGGTACTGAAACATTATCTTGATCACGTCTCAGCCAGGTTCAGGACAGAGCAGGGCGGCGACGAGACTCTGGGGGACATCGAGGCGCGGATCGCTGAGATTTTCGGTGGCGGAAAGGAGCCTCCCACACTTGTATCGAAGGAGATGGTCACCGGAATGATAAACACAATGGGCGCGCCTGAGGACTACTACGATGACGGTCCTGCAGCAAAGAACAAGACGCTCTATGTAAGGAAGTCGATGTATGACCCAAACAGTCCTTCGGCAAGGTTTGGCAAGGCTCTCTCGGAGTTTTTCAGAGCTTTCGGGAAGGCAGTGTCGGCGATCTTAAGAGTCATTGCAATTATCCTTGGAGCATTGTTCACCCTGTTCGGATTCCTGTTTTTCTTCACATTCGTGATAGTTATCTTCTTCAACAACGTCCCGTTCTTTTCCTCGGTGATGGAGCCGGAGATGACAAATATGCATGACATGCTGGGTATAGCGCTGAACAGCAATACCGTATGGCCGATACTGTTGCTCGCAGCGCTTGTTACCCTGCTCCCGCTCGCAGGGCTGATCTGGCTCGGCATCAAGATGATATTCAACATAAAGGAGCGTTTCCGGGTGATGAGCATCGTGCTCTTTGTGGTCTGGATAGCTTCGCTCTGCGCCCTTGCACTGATACTGATCCTGCAGCTCTCGGTTTACTCCAACAGCGAGTTCGTTGAGAAGCAGCTGACTCTTGAGCCTGCCCCGAAGACTCTCTGGATTACGACGATGAAAAAACAGGCGGACTTAAAGTATGACAGGCATGCATCCGTTGAAGACTACAGGTTTTATGTCGACGGTGCAAATGACAGAATTTATGTATCGGCTGACCTGAACATCTGGGGCAGCGAAAACGGCACCGGAATCATCTCCGTGGAGCGGAGGGCGAGCAGCAACTCCGACAGTGAAGCCCGGACAAAGGCGAGGCAGATCGAGTACAACTGGAGACTGTCAGGTGATACTCTTTATCTCGATGAGTACTGCTCTCTGCCGGCCGGATCAAGATGGAACGGTTCGATGGTTGATATTGATGTAAAGCTTCCCGAAGGGACTGAGGTCAGGTTTGTACCTGGCACACTTCCTGAATCACTCAACTTCAATGTTGATGCCGGCGAGACGCCTGCCTGGAAAATAGAGGACGGATATCCGCGGCCAATTGACGATTAACAGGGCAACGACTGTGCACCTGCGTTTTTTTACTCTTCAATCTCCCGGCCTGAACAACCGGGATTTTTTTTGCCGGAAAACTGCATTTTAATATCTTTAGCTCTTTAACGAAGTGGCCTTTGACAATTACAGCTGAAAATATCCTTTTAATCGGTTCGGTGCTTGTGCTGATCAGCGTGTTTGCCGGAAAGACCTCTCTCCGGATAGGCGTTCCGACGCTTGTTCTGTTTCTTGCCGTGGGTATGCTTGCCGGGTCAGAAGGAATCGGGAAGATTCCGTTCAGTGACCCCGGTATCGCGCAGTTTATAGGCATCGTTGCTCTCAACTTCATCCTCTTTTCCGGCGGTTTCGAGACCGACTGGGGCTCTGTGAAGCCGATCATGTGGCAGGGAATTACCCTTTCCGTACTTGGAGTGTTGCTTACAACAGTCACACTCGGGCTTTTTGTCTGGTGGGTGACTGACTTCTCCATCTATGAGGGGCTGCTGCTGGGGGCCATTGTATCCTCTACGGATGCTGCGGCCGTCTTTTCAATTCTCAGATCGAAGAGTCTCGCGCTCAAGGGGTACATACGCCCGACCCTTGAGTTCGAGAGCGGAAGCAATGACCCGATGGCCTACATCCTCACAATCGTCTTCATCGGGCTCGTGCAGGACGGCGATAAGTCGCTATGGTCAGTCCTTCCGATGTTCTTCATGCAACTGCTGCTTGGCGGCGGCCTGGGTTATCTGTTCGGCCTTGCCAGCAAGTTCGTCATAAATCATATCAGGCTTGATTACGAAGGGCTTTACCCGGTGCTCTCTATAACCCTGATGATCCTCACCTATTCTGTCACCACAGCTGTGGGCGGGAACGGGTTCCTTGCAGTCTATATTTCAGCCATTTACCTGGGCAACCAGGACCTGCTTCACAAGCGAACCATCATGAAGATGTTTGACGGGCTGGCATGGCTGATGCAGATCATCCTCTTCGTGGTGCTTGGGCTTTTGGTATTCCCGAGTCATATTGTTCCTGTAATAGGGATCGGCATGCTGATCTCGGCATTCCTGATCTTTATTGCACGTCCCTTCAGCGTCTTCCTCACCCTGATACCCTTCGGTCTGAGGACCAGGACGAAGCTCTTCATCTCGTGGGTGGGACTGCGCGGTGCCGTTCCCATTGTCTTCGCCACATATCCCCTGATGGCGGGACTGGAGAAAGCGGAGATGATTTTCAACATCGTCTTCTTCATTTCCCTCACCTCAGTGCTGTTGCAGGGAACAACGATCCCCGTGGTGGCGAAGTGGCTTCATGTGTCGCTGCCGGCCAGAGTCAAGACGGTCACTGCCGCTGATGTGCTCCTCTCCGAGCCTATTAACTCGGAGCTGGCTGAGTTTACAATTGCCCCCGAGAGCGTTGTTGCCGGCATGAAGATAATAGACCTTGGATTCCCGAAGAATGCCCGCATAGCGATGATAAAGAGGGATAACAAATACATCATCCCGGATGGAATGACGGTCATTAAGACGGAGGACAGGCTCATTGTACTTGCCGGCAGCAAGAATGTGCTTGAGGCGGTGACGGAGTGCCTTCTCTCAGACAACCCTGTCTGCAGCGATAAGGCAACACCTGCCTGAAACAACCAACATCATCTTTTCATATCTTTAGGGCACTAACCTGATCAGCCAATGGAACCGGGTGTCCTTAAGGATATCGTTATCATCTTTGCACTTTCCACTTTTGTGAATTTCATATTCACCCGGATCCGGATCCCCGCCATTATCGGTTACCTGCTCACCGGTGTCATTGCAGGGCCTCACCTGCTGGGACTTATCAGCTCGCCTGAAAATGTCGAGACTATGGCCGAGATAGGGGTAATCCTCCTGATGTTTACAATAGGCCTGGAGTTCTCCCTCAATCATCTTCTCAATATCCGCAAGCTTGTTTTCCTCGGCGGTTTCATGCAGCTGCTGCTCACCGCCGGAGTGACGATGCTCACGGCAAGGGTTTTTCACTTTGAATGGACGGAGTCACTCTTCATCGGGTTCCTGACCGCCCTGAGCAGTACCGCAGTGGTCCTCAAGCTGCTGCAGGAACGCTCCCAGCTGACCACACATTACGGGAAAACCATTGTCGGTATCCTGATATTCCAGGATATAATTCTTATCCCCCTTCTTCTCTTTACCCCGATGCTGGGTGGCGCCACCCCAGACGTCGGGCACGACCTTCTCATCCTGATGCTGAAGACCGTCGGTATAATGATCTTCCTCTGGTTCGGCACGAAGTGGCTGATGCCGAAAGTACTGCGCCTAATCGCCATGACACGAAGTCATGAGCTCTTCCTGATGAGTCTCCTGCTTATATGCCTGGCGGTGGCGATGCTGACCCATGAACTGGGCATGTCACTTGCCTTCGGCGCATTCCTCGCGGGACTGATGATCTCCGACACCGAGTACAGTCACAGCGCCTTCGGGAACCTCATCCCCTTCAAGGATGTCTTCACAAGTTTTTTCTTCGTCTCAATAGGGATGCTCCTCGATCTCGGGTTCGTTGCCGCCAACCCGTGGCTGGTGATCGGGGCCGTTGTACTGGTTGTGGTTATAAAAGCACTGGTTGCCGGGCTGACGGCATTCTCCCTGGGACTCACATTCTTCGGGACGGTGGTGGTGGGTCTCTCCCTGGCACAGGTGGGTGAATTCTCCTTCATCCTGGCCGGGCTGGGGCTGATGCATGACATAATCACCCCGAAGCATTACCAGCTCTTCCTCGCAGTGGCCATAACATCAATGGCGCTCTCACCGCTGATGATACAGGTTTCCAAACCGCTGGCCAACCTGATTCTCAGGCTCCCTCTCCCGCCTAAAATAGTCAATGGACTCTTCCCGTTAAGGCAGGTGGAGATCCCCGAGATAAGCAAGCATACTGTGCTTATCGGGAAAGACTCACGGGCGATAAACCTCTCTTCAATGATCAGGTCAATGGGGCTTCCCTTCACCTCAATCGTTTTTGACACCGACCTTGCCCGGAGGGAGAT
Organism: uncultured Rikenella sp.; assembly: GCA_964530645.1. Taxonomy (GTDB): domain Bacteria; phylum Bacteroidota; class Bacteroidia; order Bacteroidales; family VadinHA17; genus SR-FBR-E99. Next base: position 5,258 of record CAZHAI010000093.1, read on the forward strand.
GGAGAAGGGCAACCTGACAGTCTTCGGAGATGCAACCTTTGAGCCCGTACTGAGGCAGGCATTCGTCCATACCGCTGAGCTGGTTGTAGTCTCGGTCGGTAACCTGATCACAGCCCTTTCAATAGTGGAGCATATCAGGACATTGAACAAGCATGCCCATGTAATTGTCCGGACGAGACATGTAACTGATATAGAAGAGCTTTACCGGCTGGGGGCCAACCAGGTCATCCCCGAGGAGTTTGAGACGGCAATCGACTTCTTCGAGCGGATCCTCGGGAAGTATCTTATCCCCAGGATGGATATTGAACGCGCCATCGCCCGGACGAGGGAGGACAACTACGGAACCTTCAGGGACAGCGGCAAGGTGGGAGGTTACTCGCTTCTCAAGGATATACCTGAAATTGAGATTGCAGCTGTCAGGGTGGGTGAAAAGACCGTGTTTGCCGGAAAGACAATAGCCGAGACAGCCATGCGCAAGACATGCGGGGTGACTATGGTTGCAATCAAGCACGGCGATACGGTAATACCAAATCCCGAGCCCGCAACGACGGTTCACGGCAATGATATCGCGTACCTCCTAGGGAAGCCGGAGATGATAGCGATAGCAACCGATCTCCTGACGAAGGAGATCCAGCGGTAGCCAGCTTTCTGCGAGCCCCTCACCCGCTGATGACAGAGAACCGGCGGCAGTCAGTATTCTTCCGGCCATTCTATCGTTGATGACGGAGATCCGGCGGCAGTCAGCCTCCCTCCCTCCTGCTTGTTGCCGGAACAATCAGCACTCAATTATTGTTACAGATGTGCCGCCGGGCATGGCGGGGTGATTTGAGACAGACCACCCTGAGGGCCGCCGAAGGCATACTCTGACGGTAATAATTAAATGAGAACTATATAATGAATAATGCAATTTACTCTATTAACAGGCCTGATAATGAGCCTGTTCTGACATATGCTCCGGGTACACCGGAGCGGAGGGAACTTGAGAAGGAGCTGAAAAGAATCTCCGCCGAGGTTGTCGAAATACCGCTGATCATCGGCGGGAAACAGGTTAAGACGGGACGGACAGGCAGGGTTGTGATGCCGCATGACCACAGACATCTGCTGGCCACGTATCACATGGCCGGCGAGCAGGAGACTGCCGGCGCCATAGAGGCAGCCATGCAGGCCAAAGAGGAGTGGATGACGCTCTCATGGGTCGAGAGGGCTTCTATCATGCTTAAGGCTGCAGAGCTTCTGTCGCGCAAGTACCGATACACAATTGTAGCAGCCACAATGCTCGGGCAGAGCAAGACTGTTCATCAGGCTGAGGTTGAGGCAGCCTGCGAGACCATTGACTTCCTGAGGTTCAATGCCTGGTTTGCCGGGCAGATCTACCAGGAGCAGCCGCGGTCAGCCTCTGATCAGCTAAACAGGGTTGAATACCGGCCACTGGAAGGCTTCGTATATACAATCACCCCGTTCAACTTCACCGCAATTGCATCGAACCTCAACATGGCCGTGGCGCTGATGGGCAACACAACTGTCTGGAAACCGGCAACAACCTCACTCCTCTCGAGCTGGATCCTGATGAAGGTCTTCATGGAGGCCGGGGTGCCGGCCGGAGTTATCAACTTCCTGCCCGGTCAGGGATCGGTAATAAGCTCAGTGGTTATGAATCACAAAGACCTCGGCGGGATACATTTCACCGGCTCAAACAATACATTCAACAGCCTATGGAAGACGGCGGCCCTGAATCTTGAAAAATACAGATCCTACCCCAGGATCGTAGGTGAGACCGGAGGCAAGGACTTCATCATGATACACAACTCCGCCAACCCGCTTGAGGCTGCAACTGCAATCATCAGGGGCTCGTTCGAGTACCAGGGACAGAAGTGCTCAGCATCCTCCAGGGTGTACATTCCGCGGTCGCTCTGGCCTCAGATCTCGGAACATGTCAGGAGACAGGCATCGGAGATCAGGGTGGGTGACCCTGCCGACTTCAGGAACTTCATGAATGCGGTGATTGACGAGAAGTCGTTTGACAATGTCATGCGGTATATTGACCTTGCAATCAAGTCGCCCGACAGCGAGATAATTCACGGTGGCAAGGGAGACAAGAGCAAAGGTTACTTTGTTGAACCTACAATCATTCTGACGAAGGATCCGCATTTCATCACGATGAAGGAGGAGATTTTCGGCCCGGTTGTGACGCTATATATCTATGAAGATGAAAAGTATGAGGAGACTCTTCATCTGGTCAATGACACCTCGCCCTACGGGTTGACGGGCGCCATTTTCTCTGCCGACCGTCCGGCGATGGTTAAGGCGTGCCAGGTACTTCGCTTTGCGGCGGGCAACTTTTACATCAATGACAAGCCCACGGGCGCCATGGTGGGGCTGCAGCCATTTGGCGGAGCGCGGGCGTCCGGCACCAATGACAAGGCCGGCGGCAGATTAAACCTGATCAGGTGGGTCTCACCGAGGACAATCAAGGAGACCTTCCTGCCGGCGACGGACTTCAGGTATCC
>CAZHAI010000094.1:0-7733 GCA_964530645.1 uncultured Rikenella sp.
GATATAACCAGTAATAAAAATTAATGCATGCCGGAAATCAAGAAAATATTTATTCTGCTTTTAGTAACGCTGACAGCAGCCTGCACAGGTTGCAAGGAAGACCCGCCACAGCCTGTTGATGAGGGACTAAAAATCACAGGTATCTCCATCCCTTCAAACCTCAGTGTTCCTGTTGAAGGTGATGTGACCCTGACAGGCAAAGGCTTTGCCGTGAATGACCAGATAGTATTCGTGCTGACGACTGATGCAGGCAAGACCTATACTGCAGTGATTACAGCAGTCACTGAACAGAGCGCCACTTTCACTCTCCCTGCAGGCATAGCCTCAGGCACCTACCGGCTGACAGTAAAGAGGGGCACTGAAAGCATGGTTCTGGGCACCCTGACGTTAAACGTTGTTGCGGACACAGGAATCCCTGACAAGCCCGGGATGACAGTGAAAGGAGTTGTCTACTGTGACGGAGAAGGTGTCCCGGGTGTAACTGTGAGCGACGGCGCTGAGGTAACAGTAACGGACAGCAAGGGTATTTACTACCTTCCTTCAGCCAAACAGAGCGGTTTCGTCTTCATTTCAATCCCCGGCAACTACGAGATTGCTTCAAGTGATAATATACCCCAGTTCTTCCAGAGGCTGACGGCAGGCACTTCAGTTGAGCAGCACGACTTCTCGCTGGTGCGCGCGGATAACAGCAAACATGTGATTCTTACAATGGCTGACTGGCACCTGGCGAACCGGAATGATGATCTGACGCAGTTCAGCAACGGGTTCATTCCTGACATTAATTCTACAATCAGCTCATACACCACTGCCGGAACCAGGGTTTACGGAGTGCCGCTCGGTGACATGACATGGGATGCATACTGGTATGAAAACAACTTCCGCCTCGACAAGTATCTTCTTGAGATGAAAAAACTGAACTGCCCGATGTTCAACATAATGGGGAACCATGACAATGACCCGTATGTTCCCGGCGATATCCCGCCGGAGGCCCCCTTCAGGGAGATCATCGGCCCCACATATTATTCATTCAATCTCGGACAGGTTCATTACGTGGTCCTTGACGACATCCAGTACATAAATGCCGGAGGAGCCCAGGGAGTCATCGGCGACAGGAGCTACAACGATGTCGTTATAGCGACCCAGACAAGCTGGCTGGCGAAGGACCTGGCAGCTGTCACCGACAAAAACACACCTCTTGTCATCTTCATTCACTCACCGATATACAGCAATCCCACCCTGACCGCTGGCGGTGTACAGTCAAGCAGTATCGTGCTTAACAACGGAAGCACTATTATATCAATGGTTCAGGATTTTGCGGAGGTTCATTTTGTAAGTGGTCACACCCACATCAATTATACGGTTGAGTCGGGCAATGTCATTGAACACAACACTGCAGCCGTCAGCGCCACCTGGTGGTGGACAGGCAAGACCGGATATGCCGGCAATCATATCTGCAAGGATGGCAGTCCCGGCGGTTACGGCGTCTGGGAGATCGACGGCAGGGACCTCCGGTGGTATTACAAGAGCATGGGTTATCCCAAAAACTACCAGTTCAGGAGCTATGACCTCAACCAGGTACATATCACTGCTGCAGCTTTTGCTCCCAATTCGACTGATGCGGCGCTGGCTCCCTGGGCAGGTGAATACGCCACTCCAAACCCCGTAAATGACGTACTTATAAATGTCTGGGGTTATGAACCGGAGTGGACCGTAGAGGTCACTGAGGGTGGCAATCCACTGACAGTTCAGAGGGTTTCGGCAAAGGATCCACTCCATATTATATCCTATGAAGCCAAGCGGCTGAATGCGGGCTCTGACCCCACCAGCTCATTCATAACGGGCAACACTGCCCATCTGTTCAGGGTGCGTGCAACATCAGCAACATCCACTCTGCAGATTAAAGTGACGGACAGGTTCGGGGATATCTACACTGAGTCGATGACCCGGCCGAAAACATTTACCTGGCTAATGCACTAAACTATATATAACTAACTTAAAACCACTAATCTATGAAATTCAAACCAGATCTGAAGATTTTTCTTGCCACATTCCTGATGGCACTGGTTATGTTACCGGTGATGGCTCAGGAGCGGCAGGTGACAGGAACGGTGTTTGAGCCGGACGGTGTCACCCCGATCTTCGGGGCAACCGTGGTGCTCAAAGGCACCTCCACAGGTACCAGTACCGACTCCCGCGGAGCCTACTCATTAAGGGTGACAGGCACGAACCCGGTACTGGAGTTCCAGTTCCTCGGTTACGTAAAGCAGGATATACCCGTTGGTGACAGGAGCGTCATCACTGTTGTTCTCCAGGAGGAGGCAATAGAGGTGTCAGCAGTCGTTGTTACTGCCCTTGGCCTGACGCGCGAGGAGAAATCTCTCGGTTATGCTGTCAGCAAGGTGGGCAGCGAAGAACTTACAAATGTCGTCTCCACCAACTGGCTCAGCGGCATGGCCGGCAAAGTTGCGGGTCTTACATTCAACAGCGCCAGTACAGGTCCCATCAGCTCAATGCGCGTCACACTTCGCGGCGATGCATCTCTCAAGTACGGCAGTAATGAAGCACTCTTTGTGATTGATGGCGTGCCGGTGAGATCGGGAACCACAGCCACCTCATCAAGCAGCAGCTATACAAACTCAGGATCCGATTTTCCGGTTGACTACGGCAACGGGGCAAGCGATTTCAATCCTGATGATATTGAATCGGTCTCCGTGCTTAAGGGCCCGGCCGCCACAGCGCTCTACGGATCGCGTGCCGCCAACGGTGCCGTCATAATCACAACAAAATCAGGACGTAAAACCAAAGGGATCGGTGTTACCCTCAACTCATCAGTCGTGATGGAGAGAGCCGGATACTGGCCCGATTTCCAGACTAAGTACGGCTCAGGCTCGGACATGGGTATGGAAGAGTACAACTTCTGGACACTCGACCCAAGCCTTGTCGGCACAACCGACTATCCCCCGAGAAACCTCTCCCGCTACGCATGGGGAGAAGAGTTCAGCGAAGACAAGCTCCGTTACCAGTATGAAGGTAAAAACTGGGAAACAGGCGAGATAGTGAAGACACCCTTCGTCTACAAGGATGACTGGTTCACCGGCATCTTCCAGGATGGGGTGACCCTGAACAACTCACTGTCAATCAGCGGAAGCAACGGTGAGGGACAGAATATCCGTTTCTCTGTAACAGATACAAGGAATAAATGGATCCTTCCGAACACCGGTTATCAGAAACAGGCATATGCCTTCTCCTTCGAGACCCCTGTAAACAAATGGATTGATTTCAGGACGAAGGTGAACTACTACCGTACTGACAGTGACAACATGCCCATGGCCGGTTATCACCAGACCACGGTTATGTATAACCTGATGTGGGGATACAACTCAAACTCGATGGCTGACTGGCGGAATGAGTACTTTGAGGGCAGGTTCAATGCAATCAACAGGAACGCCACAATCTCAGAGAACGGGAACAGCCTCGTTTTTGCAGGAACAGGATCATACAACCCCTACAGGGTACTGTATGAAGAACTGAACTCAACAGACAAGGACAGGGTTTTCGGAACCATGGGCTTCACCGCCAAACTGGCAAAAGGGCTGACCCTCGATCTGAGGACAGGTATTGACTTCAGCAACGAGTTCCGTACCCAGAGAAAACCGAAGATGACCTTCGGATGGGAAAACGGTTTCTACCGCGAACAGGGATTCACCAACTTCGAAGCCAACAGCGACTTCCTGCTGAAGTACCAGGTCAACCTTCTTGACGGTAGACTGACAACTACAACCGCCTTCGGTGGAAACAACATGAGCTATCATTACAGGAGCAATACCGTCCAGCTTGACGAGCTTAATATCGACGGTGTCTATCATATTGACAACGTACCCCAGGGCATTTATCCCGATCCCTCCAACTACAGGAGCTACAAGATGATAAACAGCCTTTACGGATTTGTAAACCTGGGCTGGGAAGACACCTATTTTCTGGATATAACCGGCCGTAACGACTGGTCGAGCACCCTGGCACCTAAAAACTGGTCATACTTCTATCCTTCAGTTGCATTCAGCATGCTTTTAGACCAGATGTTTGACTTCCGCAGTAACCTGCCGGCTGTCAACATGGCAAAGCTTCGTCTCTCCTGGGCCAACGTGGGTAATGATACCGGCCCCTACGGACTTGACCAGTATTACGGCTCATCATCGATCAGCGGCGGATTTACAACACCTTCTGTGATTGTTGACCCCATGATCAAGCCGGAAAACGTTGAGAGCTGGGAGGTTGGTCTTGATGCCAGGCTGTTTAAAAATCGCCTTGGACTCGATGTCGCTCTCTATACCTCCGCGACAACCGACCAGATTTATCCGCTTGAGATAGATCCGATTGTAGGAGCTTCAACAATGACAATAAATACAGGTGAGATAAATAACAAGGGTATTGAGATAGCCCTGAACGGGACTCCCGTAAAAACAAACAATTTCACCTGGGATCTGCACTTCAACTGGGCGAAGAACAAGAACACCCTTGTCAGTCTGCATGAAAGGATAGACCCGTCGCAGCCCATCGAGACCGACATGGGAACTACTATCGGCGGAAGGCTTCACGTCTACTCATACGTAGGCCAGGAGATGCATCAGCTTTACGGTTTCGCTCTCAAGAGAGCACCGGAGGGATCATACTACACTGACACTGAGGGCAACCAGGTTGACTGCTCCGGTCAGGTCATCCTTGATGCCACTACCGGTCTGCCTTCAGTGGAGTCGACAGCTGACCACTTCCTCGGGAAAGTAAATCCCGACTTCAGGGGCGGCTTCGGTACCTCACTCAGGTACAAGAACCTTTCCTTCAGCGCACTGTTCTCATACCAGGTGGGAGGACACAGGTTCTCAGTTACTCACGGCATACTCTCATACCAGGGCAAGCTCACCAACTCACTTGAAGGACGCTATGACGGCATCGTTGCCGAGGGGGTTAATGTGCTCTCTACCAATACTGACGGTTCAGCTGTATGCCAGCCCAACAACACTGTGACAAACAGCATCTATACTTACTATCAGGCCAGGGTGCTTGACCGCTACACAGGTGATGCCCACACATTCGAAACATCTTTCCTGAAATTCAGGGAGGCACGTCTTGAATACGCCCTTCCGGCATCCCTTGTCCAGAGGACCAGGGTACTCCAGGGTGCAAGCATCGCTGTCTTCGCGACGAATATTTTCAGTCTCGATAAATGGCCACAGTTCGATCCCGAAGGAGGCATGATGACCGGAACCAACGTCTACAGCGGCATCGAAGCAGGTGCGTATCCGATGACACGTACAATGGGTATGAACCTGAGACTCTCATTCTAATTATAAAACAGGCGACAAATGAAAAAACTTAAAATATTAATCATCTGCGGGCTTGTTCTCGGATCTCTCTATTCCTGCACGGGTAATTTTGAGGAGATCAACACCAATCCAAACAGGACCCTCGTGGGTATGATACAGCCTTCGGGCATGTTCGAACCCCTGCTCTATAACTCAGCCAATCAGTGGCTTGATCGTACATGGTACTACAACAACGAACTGATGCAGTACACCGCTCACACAGGCGGAGTAACCCGCAGGGAGCACCAGTACTTCCTCGAGGACTCGAGAGACTGGTATGGCTACTGGAACCACTATGCAACCTATGCAAGAAACACAGGGCACATGTATGACCTGTCGATCGAGCATAATGACAGGTCACTGGAGGCTATCGCCCTTACATTCAAGGCGCTTTTCTTTGCCAATATGACCGACATGTTTGGCAGCATACCCTACGAAGAGGCGCTGACGGCAACTAAACCGGGCGGCACCCTGACACCGAAGTTCAACACGCAGAAGGAGGTATATGAATTCCTCTTCGCTCTGCTTGAGGAAGCAAATGATGTCTATGCAACAAATCCGGTATTCCTCAATCCTGCAATGGACGGGATGTACGGCGGTAACATGGCAGCATGGAGAAAGTTCAACAACTCTCTCTATCTCAGGCTTCTCTGCAGGGTGAGCGGACGCACTGAAATGAATGTGGGCGCCAAGATGACCGAGATCATTAATAATCCGGCCAAATACCCGGTATTCACCTCCAATGCTGACAATGCAAACGTGAAGTTCACCGGGAGTGATCCGTACATAAGCAATTTCGGGGTTACAAGTGAGAGTGAATTTACCTCAAGCGGAAGAAAGCTGACGGAACAGCTTATAAAGCTGACCGTGCAGACTGACATCAACGGCAACCAGGTATATGTTGACCCGCGACTCCCTGTAATCGGAAAGAAGAACCCGAACGCCCAGGTCAACCCGACCAACATCTGGAAAGGAACTGTATCAGGCTGCACAGACATCGAAAGAAGTGAAGTTGACAGAGGCACATCATGGCTCAACTTCAAGGTCTTCTGCAGAAGGGATGCCCCGGCAACCTACATGGACTATGCTGAGGTGCAGTTTATCCTTGCCGAGGCAGCTCTCAAAGGCTGGATCACCGGTGGACAGGCGGCTGCAAAGACCTTCTATGAGGCAGGTGTAAGGGCCTCAATGCAGAAATGGTCAGCCCAGGGAGCATTCTCTGACCCTGCAGTAACGATCAGCTCAGCAGATGTGGACACCTATCTTGCATCACCACTTGGTTCATGGGATCTTGCAACAAACAAGGAAGAGTTCCTTGGCAACCAGAAATGGCTGGCACTGTTCTGGGTTGGGATGGAAGCATACCATGAATACCGCCGTACAGGCTATCCGGTCCTTACAATCGGAGAGGGTACAACATACAATGACAATGTCTTTCCTGCCCGTCTGGGCTACCCCAATATAACAATGCTTACAAACGGGGATAACGCTGAGGCAGCGCTCGCTGAAATGGATGGTGAGAATGATATGAAGACGCCCGTATGGTGGAGCAAAGAGGCAATCACCGGAAGCAAATAACCAGAAAAACAGTCAAGAGATGAAAAATAGAAACATAACAAACCTGAAGAGAACGGCGCTGATTATTCTGCCGCTGTTCCTCCTCTCGCTCTTCCTGCTTTCTTCCTGTAAGAAAGATCCGATAGTGGAAGATCCCTTCTTCACAATAGAGGGTGACCCGACAGGGCTGACTGTCACCAAGGCTGCGAAAACGCAGAGCTATGTGGTTCGCTCCAACATGCCGTGGCAGATAGTCAACAAGGACCAGGCCGGATGGGTCAAGTCCTTCCCGGACAAAGGGGACGCTGATGGCATCTTCAAGATCATCGTCGATGCCAACGAGACATTTGATGTCCGTACTGCCAACTTCGCCTTCATGGTTGACGGGGAGGAACAGCCTGTTCTCTTCCGTGTTGAGCAGGCAGGGAACATACCCTATATCACCCTTCCGGCAGCAGTGACTATTCCTGCGGCAGGAGGCGAGTTTTCAGTTGATATCGCTTCAAACGTGGCATGGGGTGCTGCCCTCAGCGATAACTCATGGGTGCAGGATATTGCGGTCACCGGCCAGAAGATAACCTTCGTCGCGGAGGAAAACACGAGCATTGACCCACGCGCTGTGACCCTTACCCTTACGGCAACGAACTTCCCGGCAGTTGTTTCAACGGTTGTCCTGACACAGTCGCCCGGAACAGTTGTGCTTGAGGAAGATTTCAGCTGGCTTGCTTACGGCAGCCCGGTCTTCTACACCACCACGGGTGAGACACGTATTGATAACTGGACACAGGAGCAGAAAGACAAGGGATGGACAAGCAC
>CAZHAI010000095.1:0-7706 GCA_964530645.1 uncultured Rikenella sp.
GAGGATTTTAAAGGTTTTAATTGCAGCAGGATTGCTGATACCGATGCCCCTGCTGTCAAAAGAGTACAACGTGAAGTCGCCTGACGGCCGGATCACACTGTCGGTGGAGACCGCTGCCAGCCTGACGGTCGGCATTAAATATGACAACCGGGTGATCATCTCGGGGCTTTCCCCTGAACTGCAGCTTGAAAACCTGGCAATCCCCGGGCAGAAACCGGTTGTAACGCGTGCCGTCACCTCAACCGTGAATGATGTGCTGGTGCCTGTGGCCCCGCGTAAGAACAGCAGGGTACCTGACATCTGTAATGTGCTGACACTTCGTTTCAGGGGCGGATCAGCAATCGACTTCCGGGTCTATGATGACGGAGTGGCGTACAGATTTGTCACGGCCCTGAAAGGCGAAGTCACTGTAAAGGATGAGCGGTTCGGCTTTTCACTCCCTGCCGGGACGACATCACTGTACCCGCTTGAAAAGGGCTTCATGTCACATAATGAATGCGCCTTCCTCCCTGCTTCAATGGATACGGTTGGCATAAAGCATCTTGCAAGCCTGCCGGCACTCTTCACAACCGGCGGAACCAACATACTGCTCTCAGAGGCGGACATACAGGATTACCCGGGGCTGTGGATCACCGGTGACGGCCGCGGCGGGGTGTCGGGTGTCCTCCCCGCATACCCTGCGGATGTAAAAGCTCACAATGACCGTAACGTCTATGTGACTGAGAGGAAGGATTACCTTGCCGTCACATCAGGTACCAGGACTTTCCCCTGGCGCGTCTTTATAATCACACCTGACGACGCAAGCCTCGCTGAGAGCGAGATGATCTACCGCCTTGGCGCACCTCCGGCACCGGGAATCGACTTCAGCTGGGTTAAACCCGGCAAGGTGGCGTGGGACTGGTACAACGCCAATAACATCTTCGGGGTCGACTTCAGGGCCGGGCTCAATAACGATACTTATAAGTATTATATAGACTTCGCCTCTGCCAACGGATTGGAGTATGTAATCCTCGATGAGGGATGGTATGTTCTCGGTGACGTGCTTAAACAGTCGCCTGGCTTCAACGTACAGGAACTGTGTGATTATGCTGCCTCGAAAAATGTCGGCATAATCCTGTGGGTGATATGGAAGACGTTCCATGACAAAATAGATGAGGCACTTGCACAATATGAAAAGTGGGGTGTAAAGGGAATAAAGGTCGATTTCATGCAGCGTGACGACCAATGGATGGTCAACTATTATCATGAGGTTGCTGCAAAGGCCGCAGAGCATAAGATGCTTGTCGATTTCCACGGGAGTTACAAGCCTGACGGCATTGAACGCACATGGCCAAACGCAATAACCCGTGAGGGGGTGAAGGGGCTGGAAAACAACAAGTGGAGCGCGGAATGCAATCCTGAACACGACCTGACGCTTCCGTTCACCAGGATGGTGGCAGGCCCGATGGATTACACCCCGGGTGCCATGGTCAACATGCAGAGGCGTGATTTCACCCCGGTTTTCTACAGGCCCGCAAGCCAGGGCACCAGGGTACACCAAATGGCCATGTATGCAGTCTTCGAGAGCCCGCTGCAGATGCTTGCCGACAGCCCGTCAAACTACATGCGTAACCAGGAGTGCACCTCATTTATTGCCGGTGTGCCTGTCACATGGGATGAGACAAGGGTGCTGGCAGCAAAGAAAGGGGACTTTATAATCGTTGCCCGCAGGAATGGCCCGGCGTGGTACCTCGCAGCAATGAATGACTGGAGCCCGCTTAAATGGGATGTCGAATTGTCATTCCTGCCGGAGGGAAAATATGAGATTGAGATTTTCAGCGACGGCATTAACGCCGACCGTCATGGGGAGGATTACAGGCATCTCAAACAGAAAGTCACAGCAGGCGGGACTGTAAATATCAGCCTCGCCCCTGGCGGGGGCTGGATTGCAAAGATCACTCCGTCAGGCCAATAAAACAGGAATCAGATCATGAAACAATACCTTGACCTGCTGAACCATGTCATGGAACATGGCATTGAGAAGAGAGACCGGACCGGGACAGGCACAATAAGTACCTTTGGATACCAGATGCGTTTTAACCTCTCCGAAAGGTTTCCGCTGATGACAACCAAAAAGCTGCACCTTAAGTCTATCATCCACGAGCTTCTATGGTTTCTGAGCGGTAACACCAATGTGCGCTACCTGCAGGAGAACGGGGTGAAAATATGGAACGAGTGGGCTCCTGCCGATGGCAACCTCGGCCCGATATACGGATACCAGTGGCGCTCATGGCCTGCTGCCGACGGCAGAGCCATAGACCAGGTCAGCAGTGTGGTGACCTCCCTGAAGAACAACCCGGATTCACGGAGACACATCATCTCTGCCTGGAACGTGGGCGAGATCGAAAAGATGGCCCTCCCTCCGTGCCACATACTGTTCCAGTTCTATGTGGCAGGAGACAGGCTCTCATGCCAGCTCTATCAGCGCAGCGCCGATATCTTCCTGGGAGTGCCCTTCAACATTGCATCCTATGCGTTGTTAACGATGATGATGGCACAGGTGACCGGTTACAAACCAGGTGAGTTCATCCACACACTGGGTGATGCCCACATCTACCTCAACCACATCGGGCAGGTCAGGCTGCAGCTCACCCGTGAACCGAGGCAACTGCCCAGGATGACACTAAACAGTGAGATCAATGACATCCTGGGATTCAGGTATGAGGATTTCACCCTGTCGGAATACGAACCTCACCCCGCAATAAAAGGGGATATATCTGTCTGAAATGATCACAATAATTGTAGCAACCGACCGGAACTATGCCATCGGTTACAATAACCGCCTGCTGGCCCACCTGCCCGGCGACCTCCGCAGATTTAAGGAGATCACAATGGGTCATTGCCTGATTATGGGCAAGAAGACATGGGAATCACTTCCCAATAAACCACTTCAGGGGAGGCAGAATATAGTGCTTACAGATAATGAACTGGATTGTTTCGAGTGCGCAGAGACCGCCAGGTCTCTGGAAGAGGCGCTGAAACTATGCAAGCCGGACAGGGAAATCTTCATCATTGGCGGAGGTTCGGTGTACAGGCAGTTCCTTCCTCTTGCAGACAGGCTGATGGTGACCCATATACATGCCGTGTTCCAGGCCGATACATTCTTCCCCGAGATCAGTGCCGATGAGTGGTATATTGCTGAACAGGAAGACTTCCTCACCGATGACCCCGAGGGGTTGAGCTTCTCTTATACGACATACCTGCGGCGCAGGTAACTTTTTTTTTCGTTGTCCGTTAAACCGTGAGTGTTCTCTGCCGTCAAAGAGACATAGAATCATTGGAACACTTAACAAGCTCTATTATGAAAACAAAGACACTGATCCTCATGGTGACCCTTCTGGGTCTTATAATGACATCGTGCAGCAAGTCGGAACCGATTGATGCCACTGCCTCCGAAGCGGCTGATGATGTGGCTCTCACTGAAGCCCTGTATGATGATGCTTTCGCTTCGCTTGAAATTGCATCAGGCTTCGCCGAAATCGGAAAGAAGTCGGCATCCATCATTGACACGTGCCCGCTGATCACAATCACCTCACCCGGTCAGGAGTTCTGGCCGCGCAACATTGAGATCAACTACGGCACAGGGTGCACAGGTCTTTTTGATGTGGTGCGCAGCGGAAAGATATTGATTACACTCTCAGGACCGAGGGGCACAACAGGCTCGGAACGAACCCTCACGTTTGATAACTACCATGTTAACGGCGCAAAGGTTGAAGGGACATATGTTGTTGAAAATCTTGGTCCGAACACCAGTCAGCATAACGTCTTCGGGGTAAGCCTCTCCGGCGGCAAGATAACCTTTCCTGACAGCAAGACAATCACACGCGAGTTCACACGCCAACGGGAGTATGTGGCCGGCTTCGGAACATGGAATCCATGGGACGACGAGTGTCTGATCACCGGCATGTCGGCAGGGACGAACCTGGAGGGCAAGTCGTTTACCCTTACAGTCGTCAACCCCCTGCAGTGGAAGGCTGCCTGCAGGTTCCTCGTTGGCGGAACCATCGGGTTTGATGTTGAAGGGATAGAACCGTTCGAACTGGATTACGGCACAGGTGAATGTGACGCCCTGGCAACACTCTCAAGGGATGACGAAACTAAAGAGATCACCTTGCGCTACAGGCATCCGAAATACAATGACAATAACTGACTTTCACTGACCCGGACCGGTTTGATACGGAATTTTCCGGCGGGTATCTGATAACAAAAATCCCGGTCTGCGAGTGGCGGACCGGGATTCCTTTTTTTATGACGCTTTCAGCACCTTCATGTCGACCCTCTCGAGCTTATGTGCCGCGTAGTCAGGTGTGACGGTGAATTCCTTCGTGTCGCCTGACGGCAATTCGAACATTGCATCCATCATGATCTCTTCGCAGATGGCACGCAGGCCCCTGGCTCCCAGCTTGAACTCCACTGACTTGTCAACGATGTAGTCAAGTGCCTCGGGGGTGAAGGTCAGCTCAATGCCGTCCATGGCAAAGAGCTTGACATACTGTTTGGTGATTGCGTTCTTCGGTTCTGTGAGGATGGCTCTCAGCGCCTTACTGTCAAGAGGTGAGAGGTGGGTCAGCACCGGAAGACGGCCGATAATCTCGGGAATGAGCCCGTAAGCACGCAGGTCCTGCGGAGCTATATACTTAAGCAGATCATCCTTGTCATAACGGTCTCGTGAGCGGCTGGCGGTATACCCCACAACGGTTGTGTTCAACCTGTGTGCTATCTTCTTCTCTATCCCCTCGAAGGCGCCTCCGCATATGAAGAGGATGTTCTTCGTATCCACGGGAATCATCTTCTGTTCCGGGTGCTTCCTGCCTCCCTGCGGCGGCACGTTTACTATGGCTCCTTCAAGAAGCTTGAGAAGCCCCTGCTGCACACCCTCGCCCGAGACATCCCTGGTGATTGAGGGGTTATCTCCCTTGCGGGCTATCTTGTCAAGCTCGTCAATGAACACTATGCCTTTTTCGGCAGCCTTTACATCGTAGTCGGCATTCTGAAGCAGCCTGGTCAGGAGGCTTTCTATGTCCTCACCCACGTAGCCCGCCTCTGTAAGTACGGTGGCGTCAACGATTGTGAAGGGGACATGCAGCATCCGTGCAATGGTGCGGGCCAGGAGTGTCTTGCCTGTGCCTGTCTCACCAACGAGGATGATGTTTGATTTTTCTATCTCCACCTCATCAGTTTCGGCCTTCTGCATCAGACGCTTGTAGTGGTTGTATACGGCCACGGAGAGTATCTTCTTGGCCTTGTCCTGCCCGATGACGTACTGATCGAGGAAGTTCTTGATGTCTTCCGGCTTGCGAAGCTTGATACTGTCTATATTGAAGGTTGATTTGCCTCCCAGCTCCTCAGCCATGATATTGTGGGCCTGCTCAATGCAATGATCACATATGTGGCCCTCAAGTCCGGCAATGAGAAGGTTAGCTTCTTTCTTCGTACGTCCGCAGAACGAACATTTATCCATCAGAACGGAATTATTTCTTGTTTTTTGACAGGACCTCGTCAATCATGCCGTACTCCTTCGCTTCGGTAGCCGTCATCCAGTGGTCGCGGTCAGCATCTTTCTCAACCTTCTCAAGGGGCTGCCCGGTATGCATTGCTATGACTTCGTAAAGTTCCTTCTTGATCTTCAGAATCTCCTTCACAACTATCTCTATGTCAGAGGCCTGCCCCTCGGCTCCGCCCATCGGCTGATGAATCATTATGCGCGAGTGCTTCAGTGCTGATCTCTTGCCCTTTGTGCCGGCCGTAAGAAGTACGGCTCCCATTGAGGCAGCCATGCCGGTGCAGATTGTAGCCACATCGGCCGAGATGTACTGCATTGTGTCATAAATGCCCATCCCTGCATGAACTGCACCGCCTGGTGTGTTGAGGTAGATCTGGATATCCTTGCCCGGGTCTGATGAATCGAGGTAAAGCAGCTGGGCCTGGATTATGTTTGCAACATAATCGTCAATAGGCAGACCGAGGAAGATAATGCGGTCCATCATAAGACGTGAAAAGACGTCCATGGAGGCCACGTTCAGCTGACGCTCCTCAATGATCGTTGGTGATATATAACCGTTGCTTGCTGATATGTACCGTTGCATGTTAAGGCTGCTGATGCCGAAACGGTCAGCGGCATATTTCCTGAAATCCTTTATATCTGACATGATTAAACGCTTTTGATGAATTTCAAATATACGAAATTATAGGCTTAAAGGTTTCATTTGGCTGCGAAGAGCTTGTTGAACTCCTCCGGTGATACACTCTTGTCTTCAACCTTTACGGAGTCAATAATGATGTTCAGAATCTTGGTGTCAAGCACCTTCTCTGCAATACGGCGGGCTTCGTCCTCTTTCTTCAGCATGTCGCCGGCAAAGGATGCAACCTGCTCGTCAGTAGCGTAGTACAGGCCATACTGGGAGAACTGGGCGCGGGTGAAAGTTTTTGCCTCCTCGAGGATCTCCTCGTCTGTTATCTTCACTTCATTGTTCTTTGCAACCCTGTTCTTGATAAGCTGCCAGCGCAGGTCATCGCGGAAATGGTTCCAGTCTTTTTCAATATCTTCTGCAGTGGTCTTTTCGTTCACCCTCAGCAGCCACCTCTTCAGGAACTCCTCAGGAAGATCGAACTGGCTCTTTTCAAGGACCAGGTCACGGGCATCGGTGTGAAGCTTGTACTCAGACTCACGGCCGAAGAAAACCCTGATCTCCTCAGTGACCTTTGCCTCGAACTCTTCGGCTGAACTGACTGCCCCTTCGCCGTAGACCTTGTCCCACAGTTCCTGGTTGTTTTCGGCCGGGGTGAAGCGCGACACTTCCCTGACCGTGATTGTGTAGATGCCGTTAAGCTCCTTTACCTCATCCTTCTGCTTCTTCAGCAGGCCGGCAATCTCATAGTCGTTCGGGAAAGCCTTGCGGATATCGAAGCTGATGCTGTCGCCGCCCTTTTTACCGATGAAATCTTTCTTGATCTCTTCGTCTTTAACCATATCCACGGAGAGAGAGGCTTCTTCATTTATAACAGCCCCGTCAGGCGAGGTAATTGTTCCCTTCAGCATGTCCTTCTCCTCAGACTGGTCAGCCATAACGAACTCCCCGTTTCTGCGGGCATAGTTGTCAACATAGTCGGCAACCATTTTTGCGTCAGGTTCAATCTGGTAACGGGTGAGCTTATTCTTTTTGGTGAGACTTACCTCGAATTCAGGTGCCAGTCCCAGCTCGAATGTAAAGCTGAATTCTTCCGACTTCTCCGGCTCAAAAGTGTGCCCGTCCTGCTTTGGGATAGGGTCGCCAAGGATATCCAGCTTTTCGTTCTTGATAAATTCCGAAAGGCTTTCCGAGACAATCGTGTTGATCTCGTCGACGAGGACGGAGGTGCCGTACATTTTCCTTATCATCTGGGAGGGCACGTGACCGGGACGGAATCCCTTAATACTTGCGGTTCTCCTGTATTCCCTGAGTTTCTTTTCTACCTTCTCTTCGTAGTCGGCTTTTACGACATCAATCCTGACTGTTGCGTTCAGCGCGTCAATGTTCTCTCTGGTGACATTCATATTGTAATAGTTTGTTATCGATTTAAAAAACCGCCTTCACCTCCGACTGCCGCCGGAGTGTCAGAGCGGTTTTGTTACCTGGTGCGGATGAAGGGACTCGAACCCCCACGCCCTGAGGCACAAGATCCTAAGT
>CAZHAI010000096.1:0-7646 GCA_964530645.1 uncultured Rikenella sp.
GTGATGACGATACTTTCCTCAGGCCGGGTGCTTCCGCGGAGGATACCCGCAACATTGAGTGAGCTGTTTCTTATGTGGCTGTTTGTCAGCCGCAATGAGACGGACGCACCCATATCGAAGCCACTGTATCCTTTTTTGCATGCATCACGGCGGAGTGTCTCCACATCCTGTCCGAGTGTAGCAAACAGTTCCGCGGCTGCTTCCGCACTGAGCCATCCGGTCACCGGACAGGGCTCAGGTTCGCCCTTGGCCGGCTCCCTGTACAGTCCCGGTGAGATTGAACTTTTGCGGGGTATTGAATAATCATACCCGGCTCCGACAGTCTCATGAATTATTAGAATTGCTGCGGCGCCCTGCCTGGCAGCCTCCTCGTACTTGTATGTCCATCGCCCGTAGTAGGTCATTTCCCTCCCCTTGAAGAGTGTGGAATCGCCTGTGTACAGGCCGGGATCGTTCACAAGCACAACCACGCATTTTCCCTTCACATCGAGTCCGGAGAAGTCGTTCCACCCGTATTCCGGTGCCACTATTCCAAAGCCGCAGAAAACCATCGGGATGTCATCGAGTTCGACGTACTGGCTCATTGAGGGTGATTCGACTGCAATATCGTCAGGTGCTTCCAGTTCCAGTTTCTTCCCTCCGGCAGTGATCAGGGCCTTGCCTTCAACACTTGTTGTGATCTCAACCATCGGCACTTCCTGGAACCAGCTTTCGCCAAAGGCCGGAGAGAAGCCGATCCTCTCAAGCTCCGCAGCGAGATAGTTGACTGTAATTGTCTCCCCGGGGGTGAAAGGCTTTCTGCCCATCATGCTGTCGGCCCCCAGGATGCGTGTGTACTCGCGCAGTTCACCGGCAGTAATAGTCTCTGAGGCCTTTTCAAGGGTGCGATCCCCGACACATGAACCGGTTAAAAGCATCACAGCTGTCAGGGCTGTTGCGGAAAGGGGAAGAATGTTTCTGCTCATATCACTGTTTTTTTTCTGCGACACACAGGTTAATTATAACTTCCACTGCTTTTTCCATCGACTGCAGGGGAACATATTCAAAACGGCCATGGTAGTTATGCCCGCCTGTAAAAAGGTTGGGGCAGGGGAGGCCCATGAATGAGAGCCTGGCCCCGTCGGTACCGCCTCTGACAGGCTGTATCACCGGTTCTATCCCGGCCTTGCGGTAAGCATCAATTGCAGCTTCAATTATTTGATAGTTGGCTTCGATGATCTCCTTCATATTGAAGTACTGGTCCTTCATCGCAAGGGTAACGGTGGCACCGTTGTGCCTCTTCCGGATCTCATCCGCCACTTCTTTGATAACTCTTTTTCTGTCCGCGAATTTAACGGGATCATGATCCCTGATAATATATTTCATCACTGTCTCCTCAACTGATCCCCTTAAATCATACAGGTGATAAAATCCCTCGTAACCCGCAGTGTATTCCGGTCTTTCCTTCGGAGGAATGAGGGCATCAAGCTGCCCTGCCACCATGATTGAGTTGATCATTGTGTCCTTTGCTGTTCCGGGATGCACGCTGCGCCCCTTTATCTCAACAGTTGCAGCTGCAGCATTGAAGTTTTCGTATTCAAGCTCCCCGATGCCGCCTCCGTCAAGGGTATAGGCATAATCGGCTCCGAATCTCCTTACATCAAAGTTATCAGCGCCCCTTCCTATCTCCTCGTCGGGGGTAAAGGCGATCCTGATCTTTCCGTGCTTAAGTAAGGGATTGGCAATCAGGTACTCGCATGCAGTGACAATTTCGGCCAACCCGGCTTTATCATCAGCCCCCAGAAGGGTGGAACCGTCTGAGGTGATGATTGTCTGCCCGCTGTATCTGGCCAGTTCCGGAAAATCAGCAGGTGAGAGGATGATTTTGCGCTCCGCATTCAGTATAATGTCCTTTCCGTCGTAATTTCTGTGAACCATGGGATTGACATTGGCGGAGGGTGCTTCCGGGCTTGTATCCATATGGGCTATGAAGCCGATCACCGGGCCGGACTCGCCCATGTTCGAAGGCAGGGTGGCCATCACATAGCCGTTACCGTCAAGTGTCACCTCTTCCAGCCCGATCTTTGCAAGCTCATCAGCCAGCCGCTCCGCGAAAAGCATCTGTGTAACTGAAGAGGGAGAGGAGGTGTTTGAATCGTCAGGCCTGGTGTCAGTCCGGACATACCCCAGGAACCTGTTTAAAAGATTTTGCATGCGCTATTCTTTAGTTCAGCAGCTAAATTTAACCATTATTATGAAAGAAGCAGCAGCGTTTGGGCTGCAGTTGCAGTCTGTCACCGCAGGATGAGGTTTCCCAGCAGGACCCGACCGCTTTTCCAGTAGGCTCTGAAATATGGGTCGTCAGAAAGGTAGACAACCGATCCTTTACCGATCGTCTCCGAGGCAATCACTCCTGTGTTTTTGATTTTCT
Source organism: uncultured Rikenella sp. (assembly GCA_964530645.1). Lineage (GTDB taxonomy): Bacteria > Bacteroidota > Bacteroidia > Bacteroidales > VadinHA17 > SR-FBR-E99. The sequence continues at coordinate 2,411 of CAZHAI010000096.1, forward strand.
GCAGGTACTTGTATCCGGCAAAACCTGAAACGGGCTTATCATCAGTAATGTAACCTATATTGGCTCCCTTCTCCAGGAAAGGAAGCCCCTCGTTGCGTTTCATGATGAACCACTCCTCTCCCATTCCGGAAGCAAAGGGGTGTGTATCATCGAGATGCACTCTGAAGATGGCTCCGGAGGATCTGCCGGTTGCTGAGATGCGGCGCTGGTCTTCATACCGTTGAAGCATAGTGGTGTCGGCGAAGGTTGGTTTCACAGTTTTCTTCTCCTCCGCTTCCTTTGCTTCCCAGGCTTTCCCCAGGGCGGTTGTCTTTTCAGCCCTGAAGAGGGCGATTGCAGAGTCCATTGCTATGACCCTTCCCCCTCCGCTAACATAAGCCATTATCTTGTCCTTTGCTTCAGTAAGTGACCCTCCGGGGAGAATGAGTACATCATATTCAGAGAGGTTGATGCTCTTCAGGGCGGATACATCGATAACCGTGACAGGGTATTCGAGTTCTCTTTCGAGATAGAACCAAATCTCTCCAAAAGCCTGGGAGGTGCCTTCGCCACCGGCCAGGGCAATCTTCGGGCTCTTTCGTGCGGGTGAATAATCGGATCCGAGATCCTTGCCTGTTGTAACCATCCCGGTCTTCAGGGCAACAGGTTTCACGCCGCTGGCGGCGGCTGCGGCACGTACCTTCTCATCAAACATGGGTTCACTCCTGTTATCTCCCCTGGCCACGATCACCGAGCCTCTGCTGAAAGTGATCCCTGCCGCGGTAAAAGGGTGAAGGGTAAATCTCACCTGCAGATCCGACCTGAATAGCAGAGACATGAATTTCAGTTCGCTGAAACCGGTCATTGAAGCTGCCCAGGCGTAAGCCATGGCGGTGTCAGCCGGTGCTGCTGCTTTAGCTGCAGAGGACTCCCGTGAGGTCTCAGTCGTGTCAGCCACGGCTATTCTTTCCTCAGTTGCATATGCTTCGAGGTTGTATACATAAGGCAGAGCCCAGGCGGTCAGGTCATAACTGACAGAGTCGGCAGACCAGGAGTCGGGTTCGAAAAGAACCTGCATCAGCCTTCCCTGTGGCTGGTATGCGCTGATGATGATGTCATTCTGCTCAATTGTGACACTCCCCTTCGTGTCGCGCCTGTAATCATAGGCTGCGATCTTCTTTCCTGTGACACCCGGAGTGCCGTACCTTATCTGGTTGCTTTCGAGAAGTTCCCTGAGTGATTCGAGTGAAGCGGCATCTGATGTTCCCTTGATAATGACCGTTCTGTATTTGAATTCCGGTTTTGTAGCAGAATTGTTGAAGAATTCGTAAAAGTTACTCAGCAGTTTTTCACGGTTTTCCTCTGCGGTGGCAACAACTGCCATTGAAGCCAGGAAGTGACCTTCCACCCGTTGCTCCAGCGTCAGGGTGTCCTGCACCTCCCTTGCAAGGGAGAGTCCTGCCTGTGCTCCCCCTCCCTGCTCAAATGTAAAGCCCATTGCCCCGTTGAAGAGAGGCCATGTATCACCGAAACTGGGGCAGAACAGATCAAAGTTGTCCTTCGTGTAGTAAAGTCTGAACCTGGCGTCAAACAATTCTGCGCTCTTCTTTCCAGTCAGAGCGTGAAACTCACGCTGCCAGGGTGTGATGACCTGGTGCCAGGGCTCTGCTCCGGGCGGGAAGAAGTAAGTGCTGCCTGAACCCATCTCATGGAAGTCTGCATGCACATGTGGCATAAAGCTGTTATATAGTTTCATGCGAGCCTGCGTCTCTTTTTGTACGTGCCAGCTCCAGTCGCGGTTAAGGTCGAAAAGGTAGTGATTGAGCCTTGCAGACGGCCAACCCTGGTTATGCTCCCAGGCATCAGGATTACTGTTCGGGGGCCATCCCTGTGCCCTCATGTATCTCGATGTGAAGAGATCGCGGCCATCGGGATTCTGGCAGGGGTCAATGATTATAATTATATTCCTGAGCCAGTCTTCAGATCCTTTCCACGACTGTGTCACAAGAGTGTGCAGCACCTTCATCGATGCTTCGGCGCCGGCAGGCTCCGATCCGTGAACGCTGTATGCCAGCCAGACAACCGGGAGCGGTTCTGTCTCAGGCTTTCCTGCGATGAAGCCGGCTCGCTGCAAGTTTGATTTTCTTATTTCGTCAAGTTTCGCCAGGTTTTCCGGCGAGGATATGATGCAAACGCTTAACGGCCTCCCTTCCCAGGTCTCGCCATATTGAACGTATTCAGCATTGGGTGAAGCATCTGCCACATGCCTGAGGTAGGCCGTAAGGGTATGCTGAAGGGTGAACTGTTCTCCCGGCCGGTACCCCAGGAACTGTTCCGGTGTCATCAGCTCCTGTGATGACAGACCCAGCGATATGACGGCAGCCATTGCCATCGTAATTACAGATCTCTTCATTGGAAAGGTTTAGGATGTAAATATATTTTAAATCTGATCATACAGGCCGGGCTTCCGGCATGTTATAGATGCATGGAAGATTCTGGTCAGACGTGGAACAGTCGGCCAAGACTCCGGCCTCTCTTCAGCCTGTAATGAATGAAAATGAAGAACATTGCGATAATCACAAGCGAGGCAGCCGTAATTACCGACCATTGAGGACTGAAAGAGCCGGTATGGATGCGGTCGATCAGGCATTCCATTATCACGAAGAAGATCGCAAGTGCGACCAGGATTGATGCAAGCAGGTTGAGTCCCTTGTAACGTGAGAGGGAGTTCAGAAAGAGCACTGCTGCCGTCAGGAGAGCTGCTGCCACTGTCAGCGGGGAAGCGAGGTTACGGAACCAGCCGCTGTGGCCAGTGAGGATATCTGTCAACCAGAGGAAAACAAGGGTTGCAGCCATGGCAACCGTGATGACCAGGTAAGGTCTGCGTCTGAGCAGGTAGATGGCGGAAATGAAAACAATCAGGTATCCCAGGGCGGTGGTTGTCATGAGAGACCAGTTCATTCCCCTGCCGAAAACTATATCTATTGCAAGCGTTATGATAACACCTGAAACCAGCAGGAGCATTGTTATCTCATACAGGTGCCTGGTGTTCTGAATTCTTGAGAGCCTGAACAGGTCGGCGGCTGATATCGCCCTTCCGTTTCGGATGTCTGAAGGCTGACAGAGGGGGCATTTGTCATTCCCCTCACCCAGGTCAACCCCGCAGTTCTTACATATTGCCATGATCTGTTAATTGTTCTGTTTGCGGATTTTAACCGGCAACCCTTCGGATGTCAGTCGCCTGACAAACCCCCTTTCAAGGTCAGTGCTGCCTGTAAGTGATCCGAATGTGATAATGGTGTCACTGCCGAGTGTAATCAGTCCGGCCGTGATCTTGATAGCCTTGTGAGGCGGTGGGGGTGTTACTGACATTGACCGCATCAATTCAGCGGCAGGTCCGGTTGGCGACACCCTGCCCATGTTTGTGATTGTTGTTGTGAACTGGCTGGGACCGAACCTGTTATACACTACCCGCAGAACCGGGCTCTTGATGAAGAGGGGGATGATGCGGATGAGGGGGTTCTTTTCCTGCGACACGTTCCTGCTGATGACCTGCCTGATTCTTTTTTCGTCTGTCATCATCTGCATTGTAAGTTTCACTTCGCGCAATACCTCCTCGAAGGTGTAGAAACCCATTCGTAAATCTATCGCCGGCATGGCGAAGAGAGAGAAGTTACGGAGGGTAGTTGCCTCATAGCGCCTGCGGAGGTCGAAGGGCACCTGCACTCTGATGTGGGGTGATCCCTTCCCGCTTGCTGTCCGCAACTCCTGCAGCACGAAGAGGAGGGTGGCGGCCAGGTACTCGGTGATTGTGCTGCCTGCATCCTTTGAAATGGCGGCCAACCTTTCGGCTGGTACCTGAAACTCCGAAACCCTGAACCTTGGAGCTTCCCTGAGTCTGAAGGGCAGATGCCATGCACCGGGCATTACTTCCGGGTGGGGCATACCCTTCCCATAGTGCCTTGAAAAAAGATCCTCGGTACTGCCAGGTTTCGGCCCCTCCTTCACCTCGGGAAACGGTGCCTCGGTGATCCCTGCCAGATGATAGAAGTAATGGTTGAGAAGTGTCTTCAGGAAAAAGATGGCCCCGCCGCCGTCGGTAAGGATATGGAAGAACTCAACCGATATTGTGTTACCCCGGACAAGTATCCTGTAAACAAGCTCGCCTTTCATTGTACGGGGGAAGGGCTGACACCTCGGTCCGCTGTCAGGCAGCACCCTGGGAGTCTTGCCGTTATACTCGAGATAGTACCAGAAAAATCCTTTGCATAGCTCGACACTGAAGAAAGGGAAGAGTTTCGATGCTTCCTCAGAGGCTCTCGTCAGTGCGGGAAGACTGACAGGCGAGGTCATAATGACAGTGATGCGAAACACCCCTGTCAGCTCCGAGCCGGTGATGGCAGGGTAGATCTTCGCAGCGTTATCAAGCTTCATCCAATCTACCGCAGGAGAGTTTTCCCCGTTCATCCCTGTTTTTTATTTTTCGACCCAAAGATAAGAATATATGCACGCCATTGTCAAATGTGTTGCTTGGCAGCTTCCTGCCGCTTCAGCTTTTAAGTTTATTATATTTGTTGCTTAACAGACCAACTCCAACAGATATTCCCGTACCATGAAAAAGTTACAGATTCTTTTACAGTTCACTTTAATGTTACTTATTACCGTCCCGGCCATGGGCCAGAGGCCTGGCATGTCTGACAGACAGCCGGGACTGATCAGATGGATTGATGACAGCCATATGCTGCTCCGTACAACCGGCGATGGCGGAAAACCGGTTATTTCGGATTATAACTGCAAAACCGGCAAATCCGTCGTAGTCACCGATTATGTCAGTGACATGGATAAGCTTCGCGGCATACTTCCCGATGGTGTTCAGCCGGGACCAGATATGGTCATTGCATCGGACATGCAGTCGGTTGTCATCTCCCGTGACGGCGACCTGTGGTATTATTCATCCGCTGACCGCGAAGGGAAGAAGCTCACTGACGACAAGGGAAAAGAGATGAACGCAAGATTCGCGCCCGGAGACAGAAAGCTGGCATACACGAAGGACAAGGATCTTTATATTTATGACCTTGATGCGGGAAAGGAGACAAGACTGACGTTCGATGCAACAGACAAAATTTATAATGGATGGGCTTCATGGGTGTATTATGAGGAGATTCTTCAAAGAGCTTCAAGGTATGCCGCATTCTGGTGGTCACCTGATAGTAAAAAAATAGCATATCTCCATACCGATGATAATCCTGTTCCTGAA
>CAZHAI010000097.1:0-7527 GCA_964530645.1 uncultured Rikenella sp.
TAAGTGCCCCCTTCTTTCCCGGCATCTATGCCGCTTACAAAACCGGCAAACTGGCTCTTTCACTAGGCTTTAATCCTGTCGGTGGCGGAGGCGGTGCCAACTATGAAGAGGGACTAGCAATGTTCGAAATGCAAATTGCAGACCTGAAACCGCTGCTTTCTTTAGCAGGACTTCCAACCACCAATTATTCTGTAGATACGCTATCATTTGAAGGCTCTTCCATTTTCCTCGGGCCTCAGGTGAACCTTTCATATGAAATAAATGATATGTTATCTGTCGCCGCTGGCCTCAGGGTAGTATTTGCCAGTGACAAGTACAAGGGTTCAATTGTGAATATCATGATCAATCCTGTACATCCACTGGTCAATCCTACAGGTGCGATGATATCTGCCCCAGCATTCTTTACAACAATTGGAGAAACGGAGAGAGCTGCAATGACCTCAAACACATATGCCGATGCGGTAATGAAAGGAACCGGTTACACTCCTATCCTGTCAGCAAACTTCTCGCCTATTGGTGACCTCCTGAATATTGCTGTTAAATATGAGTTCAAGACCAAACTTGATCTCAAAACTACTGTCTATGACAATAAGACTGCCGGACTCTTCATACAGGATTCAGTTGCAATAAAGGATATGCCTGCAATGTTAGCAGTAGGAGTAGAAGTCAAACCCTCTAATAGATTTTTGATTTCTGGAAGCTTTAACTATTATTTCGACAAAGGAGTTGATTATGATGGTCAGGCAGACATAGATTCTGTATGGATCGATAAGAATTTCATTGAGGCAGCCCTTGGCATCCAGATTGGAATCACTGACAAGCTTTTTGCAAGCGCGGGTTGGCTGACAACCGTCACCGGTGTAAACGATTACTTCCAGGGTGATCTTAAATTCAGTCTTAACACCAACACCTTTGGGGGAGGATTAGGTTTCAAAATCAACGACATGATTGACATCAACCTTGGTGGTTCATACACCATCTATCAGGAAGCAAGTGAGAAATATTCTCGTTGGCTGATCGAAGATCTTTTACCAGCTCCAACTGTAACAAATACATATAATAATAGAACCTGGGTTGCAGCCATCGGACTCGACTTCCATTTTTAAACTAACTAACCTATAGAAAAAGAAAGGGCCGTGCGAAGGGCTCTTTTTTTTTAGTACTCTGCTCCCTGTCTTTTCAGGTTCTCAAGGTAGAGCTTCAGATCCGGAGTATCGGATGTCATCATCCGGTTGTACCACTGTCTGGCTGTCTCCTGCCTCCCCATGCTGCGGTCAAGCATGATCAGCGAGGTAAAGACAGACCCCTCAATGCCAAGATTCAGACTGTCAGTCTCAGCAATTATAGCCTCGTAAATACGGTAGGCAGCCATCGGGTTCCCGGCACCGGAGAGCGCGAAGGCTTCATTCAGCCGGTCGTTCAGCGATGCATCGGTGACTATGCCCCTGAAGGAGAGGCACCCGCCGGCACACTCTTCAACAATTGAAAACCAGGGCAGAAACTCCGTAGCAGGAAATGTCAGCGAAAAGAGAGCCTTCTCCCCGGGCTTCTTGAATTTATAGGTTGCGGGACAGTAAGGAAGTCCCTTCAGCCCTGTGAGTTTCAGCCTCATCCCGTCAGGTCTGACAAGGAAAGTGCTCCTGTCAATGCAAAACCATGCATTGTTGATATCGCTCATCACAGAGAGCCATACAACAGTAGCATCAGTATTGAAATCAACACGGACGATCTCTGCGGTAAGAGGCGACTTGAGCCCGTAATTGGGTCTCTCAACCCCCTGTCCCGAAGCGGCATGAAAGAATGCCGCAAGTATTATAATCAGTGATAGCTTTTTCATCTCATTTGCCTAACTTGCAATTATCATACCGTAAAGTTAATAATTTACACCTGTTGCTTTTCAGTCTTTTTACTCACACCTGCTAACGGACGGAAGATTATGTTTGTAACAACTTTGTCACATTTGTGTAATCTGAATGTAACAAAAGTGTGAGATTTTTGTATTGTCAAACCTTCAACAATTAATTAAATGAAAATGAAGTTTTTACCTGTCGCGCTCGGTATTCTGATGCTGACGACAGTATCCGCCGCAGCACAGGAGAGTGATGAATTCAAGCCCTCAGGCAAGTTCTTCGGATTGCTCTTCTCAAATTACCATACCTCCTTTACAGGAGGGGAGAACAACTCCGCATTCGAAGTGACACGCTCCTACTTCGGTTATGACTACAGCTTTTCAAAGGAGATATCAAGCCGCATCATGTATGACGGAACCACCGAGGTCATAAACGGTAAAACAATCTATTCCGGCTACCTGCGTAATGCATACCTTCAGTATGACAATACGAAGTTCTTGATCCGGGGAGGACTGATCGGCGCCGAACAGATCTCAATGATGGATAAAATATGGGGGTACCGTTTCGTTACCAAACCTCCGATTGATTATTCCGGAATGATTCAGGCAGCTGACCTGGGTATTATGACCAAAGTCTATGCAGGCGAACTCCTCCAACTTGATCTTTCTGTCACCAACGGTAGGGGTTTCAAGGATATAGTCGCTAACGGAACCTACAAATTGTCAGCAGGCTTCACCCTCACCCCCGCTGAAAACATACTCGTCAGGGGATTTTATGACATGATGGGGCCCTCGGGCAGCATGCAGCGAACGGCAAGCATCACTGCAGCATGGATGGGTCCGAAGTTCAACGCCGGGGCTGAATATTTCAGGCAGGATAATGCCTCGATGACTGAAGGACGCGACTACTCGGGCATAAGTGTTTTTGCCAGGGTGCCTCTCTCCGAAAAGGTCAGGTTGTTTGCACGGTATGATAATATCACATCAGTGACGATGCCAGAAGCTGAGGACCCGTGGAACGTGAACAGGGACGGATCGTACATTTTCGCCGGGATAGATTTCTCTCCTGTACGTAACGTAAGGATCTCGCCAAACTTCACCGGGTACCTTCCATCAGACGGCGGCAATGAAAATGTCAGCACAATCGGCCTTAACATTGAAGCAAAATTCTGATATTTACTTAACTCACAACAATACAAAAATGAAAAACAGTATCATCATCCTTTTAGTAATCGTTGCATTTGCAGCCGTATCTTGCGGTGGTGGCGGATCAACGGCAGGCAAGCAGAAACAGGTAACTCTTTCTGCTGCAGGGGCCACATTTCCCCAGCCCTTCTATAACCTCGCCTTCAAGAGGTACAATGAAGCGGGCGGACCCATGATCAACTACGGAGGAATTGGCTCCGGCGGAGGTATAAAAAGCCTGCGTGACCAGGTTGTCGATTTCGCGGCAACTGATGCCTATCTCTCCGACGCCGAACTTGCTGAAATGCCCGGCGAGGTAGTCCACATTCCGACATGCATCGGTGCTGTAGTGATAGCATATAACATCCCCGGAGTGACCGAACTCAAACTAACTCCCGAACTTCTAGAGGGTATCTTCCTCGGAACAATCAAAATGTGGAATGACCCGAAAATTCTTGCTGTCAATCCCGGCCTTGTGGTTCCCGACATGGAGATAACAGTGGTCTACCGTTCTGACGGCAGCGGCACAACATACATCTTCAGTGATTACATGTCGAAGGTGAGTCCCGTCTGGAGCGCACAGCTCGGCACGGGCAAGTCACTCAACTGGCCTGCAGGCATAGGCGCCAAAGGCAATCCGGGCGTGGCCGGAACCATCAGTCAGAGCCAGGGATCAATAGGCTACATCGGCTTTGAATACGCGTTTGCCCAGAAGATACAGATGGCGAAGGTGATGAACAGCGCCGGATTCTACATTGAGCCGACACTTGATTCGTTCACCGCAGCAGCTGCCTCTGAGATGCCGGCAGACACGAGGGTGATGATAACCAACTCTCCCAACCCGGCTGCCTATCCGATCAGCAGCTTCACATGGATAATTATGTACAGGGAGCTGGCATACGCCAACCACAGTCGCGAGGCTGCAGAGGCTGCGGTTAACACAGTTAAATGGCTCACCGGCGAAGAGGCCCAGGCAATTGCAACCAGCGTGCATTACGCCGCGCTGCCGCAGAACGCATCCCTCCAGGCTGCCTCCCTCCTCAAAGGCATAACATACGAAGGCACACCGGTTCTGAAGTAACCCAATGTCAGGCGACAGGATCACAAAGGCTCTGCTTTTCATCTCGTCACTGACGATACTGCTTCTCAGTGCCGGGATAGTCTTCTCCCTTCTGGGAGGAGCTATCCCGGCATTCAGGGAGTTCGGGTTCAGGTTCATCACCTCAACTGCGTGGAACCCAACTGCGGGCAGTGAGGATTACGGTGCGATGTCATTCATCGCGGGGACTGTCATCACATCGATCCTTGCGCTTATTATCTGCATCCCGATGGCTTTCACCACCTCACTCTTCATTGCCGAGTATTACAATGGCACCCGTATCTCAGGTATCCTTCGCAGCCTGGTCGATCTGTTGGCCGGGATACCGTCGATAGTATACGGCTTCTGGGGCTTTTATGCCCTGCGCCCGCTTCTTGTAAGCACCGGGCTGTCAGACCAGGGTTTCGGCGTCTTCACCGCCTCGCTTGTGCTGGCAATCATGATTGTTCCCTATGCCACTTCGCTCAGCGCGGAGATCATCTCAATGGTCCCGGCGGAACTGAAGGAAGCCGCCTATTCCCTCGGCGCCACACGCCGCGAGGTTATCTTCAGCGTTGTCATCCCCTCAGCCCGCTCAGGCATCATCGCCAGCTTCATCCTTGCGCTGGGAAGAGCCCTCGGCGAGACAATGGCTGTAACGATGCTCATCGGAAATGCAAATGTTATTCCCAAAGGCCTCTTTGCCCCCGGAAACACAATGGCCTCGGTCATCGCCAACCAGTTCGGGGAGGCATCGGGACTGAAGATGAGCGCACTGATTGCGGTGGGACTGCTGCTCTTCCTGATAACGGCTCTGGTCAACTGGCTGGGCAAACTGATCATCAAACGCTTCGCATAGGAGAGAGATGCATATAGAACTGACTGACAATATAAAGAGACGCACCCGGACCAACGGGCGATTCAGGTACCTGGTCATTGCAGGCTCTGTCCTCACGGTCATTCCGATCTTCCTCATTGTGGGCAACCTGGCAGTAAAGGGATACCGCCAGATCAACCTTGCCTTCTTCACCCAGCCGGCTCCCGACACCTTCCAGGCAATGATGGCCGCTTCGGCCGGCGAGATTATCCCCGGCGGTATTGCCAACGGCCTCACCGGGTCGCTTCTCATGGTTCTCCTGGCATCACTCTTCGCCATACCCCTCGGGCTGATGACAGGCATCTACATCTACGAGAACGGCACCAAAAGGTACGCCCGTTTCATCAGGAGCCTCACCGAGATACTACAGGGGGTGCCATCGATCATACTTGGAATTATTGCATACATCTGGGTGGTGAAGAACATCACCAAAGGGTATTCGGCTCTGGCCGGAAGCGTCTCACTCACAATCATGATGCTGCCTCTTATAATCCGGTCCACCGAGGAGACAATGCGCATGATACCCATCTCAATAAGAGAGGCTGCCTTTGCACTTGGAACGCCATATTACAAGATGATCTATAAAATCCTTATACCCGTAAGCTTCAGCGGCCTCGCCACAGGTGTTCTGCTGGCTCTCTCCAGGATTCTCGGAGAGACGGCCCCGCTGATGCTCACCGCCCTCGGCAGCCCGGCCATCAGCTTTGATGTCACCCGGCCGGTGAGCGCCGTACCGCTGCTTATATGGGATTTTTACAATGACCCGAATATGGTCAGCCTGGTGTGGAGCGCATCCCTCTTCCTGATGGTCTTCGTGCTCTCAATGAACCTGTTGGCCCGCAGCGTGGCATCAAAACATAAATATATCTGAACCAGATGAATAACACCCCGCAAAGCGAATCCGTCCTTGAAATCAGGAACCTGTTCATCGCCTATGAGCCGGAGCGCTATGCCGTGAAGGACGTGAGCGCCTCCGTAAAACGAAACAGGATCACCGCGATAATGGGCCCCTCAGGCTGCGGCAAGAGTACCCTGCTGCGCGGCATGAACCGCATGCACGAACTCTACCCGAACATCCAGACAAAAGGGGACATACTCCTTGACGGGAAAAGTATCTTTTCAATGTCAGTGATTGAGCTGCGCCGGAGGGTTGGCATGGTCTTCCAGAGGCCCAATCCCTTCCCGAACATGACGATCTATGAGAATGTGGTGGCCGGCTTCAGCCTCAACGACATACGGCTGAAAAAGAACCAGCGGGATGAAATAGTGGAAAACGCCCTGCGTAACGTAGCCCTGTGGGAAGAGGTGAAGGAGTCGCTCTTCAGGAAGGGGACATTCCTCTCGGGCGGCCAGCAGCAGCGTCTCTGTGTGGCGAGGGCAATCGCCTTTAACCCGGACGTCCTTCTTCTTGACGAACCCACTTCAGCCCTTGACCCGATAGCAACATCCAAGATAGAGGACCTGCTGGGCGAGCTGAAGAAGAAATACACGCTGGTGCTTGTGACGCACAACATGTCGCAGGCTGCCAGGATTTCTGACGAATCGATGTTCATGTACCTTGGTGAACTGGTTGAGTCCGGTCCGACTGGTACGTTGTTTACAACCCCGAAAGACTCCCGTACTGAGGCATATCTGACGGGCAAATTCGGTTGATTACAAACGAAATTAATAAATTTGCTAAAACACCTGATTATGAGCGAGAAAAAAGAACAGGCACTGAATGAGATACAGGCCACCTTCAGCGAGATGGCCAACCTGGTTCTGCACCAGCTCACCCTCCTCGAGAAGCTGATGGCCACGAAGGATGACGATGCTTTCTCAGCCCTGGCCGGTGAGATGGAGAAGACCGAGACCCGGATTGACAACCTGGAGATAGTGATAGGTGAGCAGTTCACAAGCACAATAGTCCTCTATCAGCCGGTGGCGTCTGACGTACGGCGCCTGGTAGCCATATACCGCATGTCAATAAACCTTGAGCGTATCGGCGACCGCATCCACAACCTCTGCTGGATAATCAACGACATAAGAAAGAGCCCGGAGTATGTCTCTGTATCATCACTGATCAACAACATGCTCACCTCGGGAACGATAATGGTTGAGAAGGCCTTGCTTTCATTCAGCAACTCCGACCCTGATTATGCTATCTGGACGATCAAGAACGATGCTGTTGTGGATGAGATGAACCACAAACTGTTGCTGGGGCACCTTCGGAAGGAAAATATTGACGAAAGGACGATGTCGATGGTGCAGAGCTATATCGAGCTGAAGGATATCATAACGAATATAGAAAGGATTGCTGATCATGCGACGAATATCGCGGAAGCATCGATCTATTCTTTGCAGGGAACAGACATCAGGCATACGGGGATTGGTAAGGAGGAGAAGTGAAGTCAGCGGTCGGCAGTCGGCAATTGGCAGTCAGCAGTCGGCAGTCGGCAATTGGCAGTCGGCAGTCTCAGGTTGGATGAATGACTGGAGACTGCAGACTGCAGACTGGAGACTGATTCATGGCCGTAGGCCATAAAGCATTGTAGAACA
>CAZHAI010000098.1:0-7503 GCA_964530645.1 uncultured Rikenella sp.
GGGAAAGCTTCTCATACCATTTCGCATCTCCCAGACTCAGGAAGTGGTTGTCTTTTATCGGTCCCAGCAACAGAATGGCCACAACTCTCAATATGTAGACTGCCGTTATCACAATTGATGATACCGCAATGATTGTTGCCACCCTGTGGAATGTGTCGGGATGTTCGAAAGCACCGAAGAAGATGTTCATCTCGGCCACGAAGCCGCTCAGGCCGGGAAGACCGAGGGAGGCGAGACCGGCAATAACATATGCCACACCCAGGAAGGGGATGACCTTCATCAGTCCGCCCATCTCATTGATCATCCTTGTATGGGTCCTTCCGTAGATCATGCCGATGAGTGCAAAGAAGAGTGCCGTCATCAGGCCGTGCGAGATCATCTGAACGACAGCACCGGTCATCGCCGTCTTGTTCATCATAAGAACCGCAAAGAGCACCATTCCGCAATGGCTGACCGAGGAGTAGGCATTGATATATTTGAGGTCCTTCTGCACTATTGCTCCGAAAGCACCGTAGACCACGCTTATTGTTGTCAGGATAATGAATATCCATGCCATCTCGCTGGCTGCCTCAGGCATCAGGAACATCGCCACCCTGAATGCTCCGTAGCCGCCCAGTTTCATGAGCACGCCGGCATGTAGCATTGATACCGCTGTGGGAGCCGAGGAGTGGCCGTCAGGTGACCATGTATGAAGCGGAAAGAGTGCCCCGAGAACGCCAAACCCAACAAATGTGAAGGGAAAGAACCACCGCTGGGCCTCAATCGGAATCGTAACCTTTGATATCTCGAGTATGTTGAATGTAAGCTCACCGCCGCCGGGGGCTGAGTTGAAGTATATCCCGAACAGGCCTACCATAAGCAGTGCCGATCCTCCCATGAGCATAATCGTCAGCTTCATGGCAGAATACTCCTTCGGGCCGCTGCCCCAGATACCGATCAGAAGGTACATGGGAATTACGGCAACCTCGTAGAACAGGAACATTGTGAACAGGTCGAGAGAAATGAAGAAACCGAAAACTCCGGTTGCGAGCAGGATCAGTGAAATGAAGAACTCCTTCTTGAGATCTTCCATCTCCCAGGATGCGAAAACGCCTGCAAATACAACAGTGGACGTAAGGGCAATCATTGCAACAGAAATACCGTCGACGCCGACTGTATAATAGATGTTAAGGCTTTTGAACCACTCGAAACTGCTCATAAGCAACATCTCATCCGTATTGCCGCCCTTCCTGAGGCTTATGTACATGGATACAATTACAAATGAGAGAATTAGCTGCAGGCCCATGCCAATCGCCGAGACAATCTTGGTCTGCCGGGCATCTTTTACAAGCAAGATTCCTGTTATCGTAAGCAACGGAATTATTACCAGCCAGGATAGAATATTCATGATATCTGTCGTATTTCTGCTTGTTGTTACTACTTAACCAGGTAAATGAAAACTATTGCCAGGACAATCACCCCGGAAATGAATACATAACCGTACTTCTGAAGCTGTCCTGACTGCAATCCCTTTATCATTGATGAGACCGACTGTGTCACGTCTGCAATGCCGTTCATCGTGCCGTCAACGATATGCCTGTCAAACCATGCAACAGGCTGGGAAATTCGCCTGAAGATGATCTTTTTTGTAATGAAAATATATACTTCGTCGATGTAGAACTTATTATATGCCCAGTTGTACCCGTGCCTGAAGAGAGATGCCATGCGCTCCGGAAGGGCTGTCTCCTTTTTGTACATCACCCAGGCAAGGCCGATGCCCAGCAGGCCAACGGCAACTGAAGGTATAGCAATGCTCCACTCAATGTGCGACTCGAATGGCACTCCGTCAGAGGTCACCAGGCTGCTGAATGGCAGGAATCCGGCAAAGACGGAGCCGAATGCAAGGATAATGAGAGGCACTGTCATTGTTGCAGGCGACTCATGGGGAGTGTGATGGTAGTGCCTGTCATGTCCGTGAAACACTGAGAAATAGAGCCTGAACATATAAAATGCTGTCAGTCCGGCCACGGCATATTCTATTGCGAAAAGTACTTTATTATGATGGAACGCAGCTGTCAGGATTTCATCCTTGCTGAAGAAGCCCGAGAGTGGGGGCACGCCTGCGATTGTAAGGCATGCAATCAGGAAGGTTATGTTGGTGACCGGCATATATCGCCTCAGTCCGCCCATATCACCCATGTTGTTGCTGTGCACCGCGTGAATCACCGACCCTGCACCGAGGAACAGCAGGGCCTTGAACATTGCATGATTGAAAAGATGCCAGTTCGAAGCCATGTAACCGAGACCGTCATGCCCGCCGTACCCTGAAACGCCCAGGCTGAAGATCATATAGCCTATCTGGGATATAGTGGAGTAGGCAAGCACCCTTTTGATATCTGTCTGAACCAGGGCAATAACAGCAGCAAAGAGCGATGAGACTGCGCCTACCCATGCTATTATGTGAAGCGCCTCCGGTGCCGTGAAATAATATACCGGGAACATCCTGGCCACCAGGAATACACCTGCCACTACCATTGTGGCAGCATGAATGAGGGCCGAAACGGGAGTCGGGCCTTCCATTGCGTCGGGCAGCCAGATATGAAGCGGGAACATTGCCGACTTACCGGCACCGCCAATGAAGATGAAAATCATTGACCATGTCATCAGCGACATTCCCATGAATACCGCCCCTCCTGTGCTTGTTATTGCCGGTCCGCTGAGATCTGTAAGTGTAACAAAATCAAATGTCTTTGTTGTAAATGAAAGTATCAGTATCCCTACAAGGAAACCCATGTCGGCAAATCTTGTCACGATAAATGCCTTTTTCGAGGCGGCGACGGCACTAGGCCTGTCATAATAAAATCCGATGAGCAGGTAGGACGACACTCCTACAAGCTCCCAGAAAATGTACATCTGGAAGATGTTCGTAGCCACAACAAGTCCCATCATCGAGAATGTAAAGAGCGAGAGGAAGGCATAATAGCGCTCAAACCCCTTTTCCCCCTTCATGTAACCCAGACTGTAGATGTGAACCATCAGCGAAACGGTGCTTATCACAACCAGCATCATCACGGAAATGGGGTCAAGAAGTACACCCATATCGATGTGCAGGTGATCCGAGAGATTCAGCCACACTGCATTGGCAGCCACGATCTTCTGGAAGCCTCCTCCGCTTAAGCCTCCGCCGCTGAAATATGTAATCGCGGTATACCAGGAAAGGAGAGTCACCACCCCCAGTGCAAAAGTGCCTGCAAGTCCTGCCGGAAGGCCTTTCAGCCGCATTCCGAAAAGACTCAGTACAAGGAATGTGACGAAGGGAATTATCAGAATCCAGGTCGTATATCCGAAATCAGTCATCATCTCTTTGCTGTTATCAGTATTTCATTTGATTGACATCTTCAACATTTATGGTAGTAAACCTCCTGTAAATGTTGATGATAATGGCAATGGCCACCGCTGCTTCGGCAGCTGCAACGGCGATAACGAAAAGACTGAAGAAATGACCCTCCAGTTTTCCGGGGAACAGATACCGGTTGAATGCCAGAAAATTGATATTGACAGAGTTGAGTATCAACTCAACCGACATAAGCATCGTTATCAGGTTCCTCCTGGTGAGGAAACCGTAAACTCCGGTGAAGAACATTACCGTGGCCATGACAAGGTAAAACTCCAGTTGTATTCCTGAATTCATAGTCTTTATCTTGTGTTATTTTGCTGGTTCATCTTTGTGCGGGCTTCCCTTCTTGGCAATTACTATTGCCCCGATCATCGCTGCAACTAGCAGTATCGAGATCACCTCAAACGGGAGTACATACCCGTCAGGCCCTGTCTCAAGCAGGCTCCGGCCAATGAGATGCATGTCAACCTCTGCTGCGGCAGCTGTGCCGGCAGAGAATGAATGGTCAAGTATCGTTGTAATTACGACTACCGCACCTGCAACAGCGGCCAGTGCGGAGAAGATGGCTTTTTTTGCCTCAATCCGTTCAAACTTGTGGCTTATCTGGCTGGTAAGCAGTATCGAGAAGATTATCAGTACAACGATACCGCCGGCATAGAGCGTCAACTGGACTGCAGCCATGAACTGGTAATTAAGCAGGAAATATAGTCCTGCAGTGGCGATGAGCACTATCAGAAGTGATGTGGCTGCACGCAGAATCCTCCTGCTGGTGACCGTCAGGACCGAGAAGACCACAATTACAATGGCGAAGATTACGAACATTATTTCATTGGCTTCCATTATTCCACTCCTTTCATGATTTTTGAACCGGGCTGGTTCAGGACCCTTGTAAGTTTCGTGCGGTCAAATACTGCGTGCTCAAACTCCTGCCCGAAAGCAAGGGCCTGCGAGGGGCAGGTCTTGACGCAAAGTCCGCAGAATGTGCACATTCCCAGGTGATAGATGTGCCTGTCAATGATCCTCTGTTTTTTCCCCTCATCGCTGACTATGGTTGCTGAGATAACCTCTATTGAACCGTTGGGACAGTTGATCTCGCATATGCCGCACCCGGTGCATTTGTGCTCATTCTTTTCATTGTGAGGCATGATGACCTCACCCTTGAACATGTCAAACATCTTCAGATCCTTCCGGTTGTTCGGATACTGCTGTGTGACGGTAGTGCCGGGTTTGACAAAGTATTTTCCCGTAACACTCAATCCGACAAGCAGCGACCTGAGCCCGCTGAATATACCCTTGAAATATTCTGTGAAACTGTTCATTAGCTTATCTGTCACTGTTTTAATATCTTCCTACCAGTGCAGTCCCGTAAGTACGAGGAATGCCATCAGAAGCAGGTTAAATATGTTAATGGGAAGAAGGTATTTCCATTCAAGAGTCAGCAACTGGTCAATCCTGAGCCTCGGGAAGGTCCATTTCAGCCACATCATCAGGAAAACAATAAAAAAGGTCTTTGTCAGGAACCAGACAATTGGCGGGATGAAATCCATCACAGCATTGAATCCGTCCCACCCGAAAATGTGCAGCGGCATCCATCCGCCGAAAAAGATGGTGGCTGCAATAGCCGCAACGATGAACATGTTAATGTATTCGGCAAGGAAGAAGAAGGCGAACTTGATCCCCGAGTATTCGGTGTGATAACCCGCTGTCAGCTCTGACTCTGCCTCGGCCAGGTCAAAAGGTCCCCTGTTGGTTTCTGCAGTCCCTGAAATAATATAGATAACAAATGCGATTACAGCCGGTATGTGACCCTTGAAAATAAACCAGCCCCATCTCTGTCCCTCAATGATCTCCGAGAGCTGCATCGTGCCTGCAAGCACGACCATTGTGACAAGGGCCAGCCCGACAGAGAGTTCGTAGCTGACTATCTGTGCACCGCTTCTCATTGCCCCGATGAGTGAGTACTTGTTGTTGCTTGCCCAGCCCGCCAGGAGCACCCCGATGACTCCCATGGAGGAAATTGCCATAAGGTAGAATACGCCGATATTCAGATCGACAGCATGAAGTCCCTTTGCAAACGGAATGGCTCCGATGGCCATGAATGATGCGATAATGACAACGAAGGGTGCAAGGTTAAACAGGGCCCTGTCTGCATTCTTGATCGGCACCAGCTCAACAAACAGCAGTTTGACGAGGTCAGCAACGGTCTGAAACATACCACCGGGACCAACCCTGTTGGGACCGAGGCGGTTCTGCATCAGCGCGCAGACTTTTCTTTCGGCGTAAACGAGGAAGAGGCCCACAATCGCATAGAATGTGAGGATTGCTATCCCGATGAGAATCATCTCAATAGCAACAGCCCAGCCGGGTGACATCGAGGCCCTCAGGCTGCTGTCAATCCAGGCGGTAAATGATGAAAAGTCGTATATACTGAACTCCATTGCAGATTCCTTTGTTGAATTACCTGTCTATATCCGGAATAATTAGGTCGAGCGAACCGTTGATGGCAACCAGGTCAGCTATCTTGGCCCCCTGGGACATCAGGTTCAGAGGAGCGAGGTGAACGAAATTGGGAGACCTGAACTTGACCCTGTACGGATTCTTGTTCCCGTCGCTGACTATATATACACCAAGCTCACCTCTCGCTGTCTCCACACTCTGATAGTATTCACCTTCGGGCAGCTTGATCACCGGCTTCATCTTCTCAGCATAGGAGCCTGCAGGGATGTTGTCAATGAGCTGTTCGATTATGTTCATCGATTCCCACATCTCATCCATTCTTACCTTGTACCTGTGGAATGAGTCGCCTTCGTCATATAGTATCTCATTGAATGTGACCCTGTCATAGGCACTGTAAGGGTTGTGTTTCCTGACGTCGCACGAGAAACCTGAAGCTCGTCCCACCGGCCCGGTAAGGCCCCATGCTATTGCCTGTTCCCGGTTGACCACGCCGATATTTTTAAGACGTTCCTGGAAAATGACATTTCCCGTGAGGAGCCTGTCATACTCCGGCAGCGTCTTCCTGAAATAGCTGATAAACTCCTTTGTTCTCTTCTGGAAGTTGGGGTGAATGTCATTCATCAGACCGCCGGGGCAGTTGTAGCTCACAATCATCCTGCCGCCGCATGTCTCCTCGAAGATGTCAAGTATCATCTCGCGGTCACGCAGACCGTAGAAGAAGCATGTCAGACCGCCCAGGTCCATCCCGAATGTGGCCCAGAAGAGCTGATGCGACTGAATCCTTGTAAGTTCGCTCAGAATTGTCCTGATCACCTTCACACGGTCAGAAACCTCAATGTCCAGGGCATTTTCAACTGCGAGGCAGACCGCTTCATTGTTGATGTGGGCTGAAAGATAATCCATCCGGTCTGTGAGGTGAATGATCTGGGGGTAGGTGATGCTTTCGCACATCTTCTCGATACCCCGGTGTATATAGCCGATATGCGGTTCCACATTCCGGACTGTCTCGCCCCTGAGCGATACCACCAGCCTCAGCACCCCATGGGTGGATGGGTGCTGGGGGCCCATGTTGATCACATATTCCTCCTGCTCAGGCACCGGCGCTTTTACTGCTTCTTCCATAAATCTACTTGGCAAGAATGTTTATATCGTCTTTATAATCCTTTCTGAGCGGATAGCCCCAGGTGCTGTCAAGAAACAGCCTCCTGAGGTCAGGGTGATTCCTGAACCTTATGCCAAGAAGGTCAAATGCTTCCCTTTCATGAAACTCAGCGGCAGGCCAGAGTCCGCACAATGAATCAATCTCCGGATTTTCCCGGTCTGAAACCCTGGTTTTGAGCACAATCATATGGTTGTGAACAGTAGACCTGAGATGGTACACAGTTCCAAGTTCGGTACCGTAATCCATCCCGGTGACAGATATCAGCATATCCAGTGCTGTTTCACTGTTGTTCTTAAGTCGCTCTGCAACAGTGTAAAGCTCCGTGGGGAGGAGGGTTATTTCCACAAACTGTTTGCCCTGCACTACCTGTGCATCAGGAGCTAGAGAGGCTGCCAGCGCAGCAAGCTGTGTTTTTTCCATTTGTGAGATTACAGTGAATTGTGTGACTGGCTGCGTTTTCTGCGTGACTTGATTGTCTCCGTGCCTATCTTCCTCTGCAGCTGCATCA
>CAZHAI010000099.1:0-7498 GCA_964530645.1 uncultured Rikenella sp.
GGCCAGTTCAACAAGCCGATAATCATTGTTAATGTAAACGGTTTCTATGACCACCTGATAGAATTCTTTGACCATATGGTCAGGGGGCACTTCATGAGACTGGAACACAAGGATATCTGGCAGATAGTCACTTCTGCCGATGAGGTGGTGCCCGCCATACTCAACTACACCGGCTGGCATGCTGATCCGAAGGTGATAGCAAGGATCTGATTCAGGGTACCCTGGTTCCTATAAAGAGGATATCATCCACCTGGGAGAGATTGCCCATCCACTCCCTGATTGCCCTCTCAAGACGCCGTTTCTGCTGATCAACAGGAAGATTGTATATTTCCGCCAGAAGAGCCCTGATAGCTATTGTCTTGAATTTCTTCTCCTGCTCACCCCCGAACTGGTCGGCAAAACCGTCCGTGAAGATGTAAAGCATGTCGCCGGGCTTCACATCCACCCGCTTGTTTGTGAAACTCTTCCTTGCCTGACCGTCGATCATACCTATCGGGTACCGGTCGGCCCTGTAGATTGTCACCTTTCCGTCGCGGACATGGTAGAGAGGCTGGTAAGCGCCTGCATATTCAACCGTGTGTTCAAGAATATCATATGAGATGAGTGATATGTCCATCCCGTCACGTACCGCTTTTTCACTTCGCTGAAGAAGGGCATGAACCACCTCGATGTTCAGATGGTCAAGTATGTCTGAAGGCCTCGTAATACCGCTCTCCCTGACGATTTTGTTAAGTGAGTTGTGACCGATGATTGACATGAAGGCTCCGGGCACGCCGTGACCTGTGCAGTCTACCGCCGCAATATACTGCCTGAAGCCGCTGTCATGCATCCAGTAGAAGTCGCCGCTGACAATATCCTTGGGCATGAACAGGACGAAGGTGTCATTGAAATAGTTCTCCGGAGGCATCATCGCTGCCTGTATCCTCTCGGCATACCTGATACTTGCGGTGGTGTCGCGGTTCTTCTCCTCCAGCTCCAGGCTCTTGCTGACAACCTCGGCGGTTCTCTCTTCGACCTTTGCCTCAAGGTGCTCCTTTTCCCTGCGCAGCGTTCTCTCCCGTATTGTGATGAAAAGATAAATCGCAGCCGCAAGTGCAGTGACACAGAGTATTATGAACCACGAAGTTGCGTACACCGGCCCCCTGATTGAGAAAGAGAGTCTGGCCGGCACCTCGTTCCAATAGCCGTAGTTGTTCGATGCCCTTACCATGAATGTGTACCTGCCGGGACTGAGTGATGAGTAGGAAGCCCTGCTCTGATCGGTCGTGATCCACTCCTTGTCGGCCCCCTCAAGCATGAACTGGTACCTCACCGCCCCGGGATTTACCAGGCAGATGCTCAAAAAATCAAATATGATCCGGTTCTGGGTATGCATCAGGCGTATCCCGTCATGCATCGGGAAGACCTCATAATTGACAAGTGTCCTCCAGATGTGTGTGGCAGGCTCTGTCACAACCGGAGGCAGCCTGGACGGGGTGAGCCTGATGGCGCCGTTGGAGGTCCCGAACCACAGGTCGCCCATGTCATCTGCAAATGAGGCTCCGGGCCTTGTCTCGATACCGGTGAAGCCATTCTTCTCATTGAATGACGAAATCCTTCCCGTGTTACTGTCAAACCTGTTCAACCCCAGGTTGGTGCCGATGAACAGGTTTCCCGACCTGTCCGGCTGCAGCAGGTTAACTGAGTTCATCAGCAGGCCGTCAGTCTCTGAAAGCTTCTTGATTACTGCATCGTTCTTCAGCCCGTAAAGCCCGTCAATTGTGCCCACCCAGATTAACCCGTCAGGTGTCTCGGTGATGGCGGTAGGATGTACATCCGTTCTGAAGGTGACAGATGTAAAGGTGTTGCTCCCGGGGATATGCTTCGTGAGTCCGTTGCGCTCTTCGGTGCCGATCCAGAGACAACCCCTGCTGTCACAGAAGAGTGATGCTATATTATTGCCTGTAAGACCGTTGATCTGTGTAAATGTCTGGCTCTCCTTGAGCCTCACATCCCACATGATGAGTGCCCGGTCTGTACCGATCCAGAGGTTGCCTTTCTGGTCGGTTGTGATGGCGCCGATCCTCAGAGAGCGGAGGCTGGCGTTAAGATCGAGATCATAACGGTATGTCTTCTCGCCAAGGTCATACCTGTAGATCTCGTCGCCCGAGGTGGCTATCCATACATTGCCGTTGTCATCGGGCCTTATTATGTTTATCTGGATGCCCTCCAGGGCCGGCGGGAACCCGGTCAGCCTGATGCGGTCCTCCTCCTTCAGGGCGGGATTGTACATGGCGAGTCCCTTACCGGTTCCGAACCAGAATCTTCCTTCCGGATCCTGGGCAAGTGTGAAGACATCATTTGAAGGGAGGAACTGAGGGGCAGAGTAAGAGGTGAAATGATCTCCCTTGTAAATGAAAAGGCCGGCATCACGGTCTGCTATCAGGATGTTCTTTTCCTTATCCTCTATCATGCAGAGGATATGCTGCGCCATCAGCCCGTTTGCAGGGTTGAAGACCAGTGTACCCTCCGGTGAGAATACTGTTATCCCTCCCCTGCTCTCCCAGTCTTCCATTGTTGCCACCCAGATATTTCCCCGGTAGTCCTCCAGTATCCAGGTGACGAAGTTGCCCCACAGGCCGTTGCGGGTGTCATAGAAGCCCATCTCTCCCGTCTCGCCGTCCTGGCGGTAGAGACCGCCGTTGAATGTCCCGAACCACATGTTACCCCTGGAGTCCTCAAAAATTGTGGTGGTCAGGAAGTAGCGGGTAAGGCCTTCCGGATTGAAGGGAATAAACCGGTCACTGGCGTGATCATATTTCTTGATCCCCATATCGGTGATACAGAAGAGGTTGCCGCTACGGTCCGCGTAGAAGCCAAAGGCATCATTGCTGAGGCCCTGGCGTCCCATGTATTGCTGACCTGTCATGAGGCTCGCCCCGTGCTCAGGCATGTCAAGCCGAAGTGCACCGCCCAGGGAGGTGGAGATCCACAGTGATCCCTCATATTCGACGATGCCCGTCACATCACCCGTAAGACTTGTTACCGGCCTGACCGGGTCATTGATCCGTGCGGAATCGACACCAACGAACATCGAAGGGGAGAAAGAGATCCTCCTGATCAGGTTGTCTTCGATTACAGACATGCCTCCGCCGATATGCCCCAGCCAGAGTCTCCCCCGGCTGTCCTCGAAGATGCTCTTCACTCCTCCCGGTGAGAGGCTGTCAGATGTGGAGAAGTTCTCGAAATGAAGGCCGTCAAAACGGGTTACCCCGCTGCCGGTTCCGAGCCAGATGAACTCATTGGCGTCCTGGATGACAGTATATACCTTGGAGGCGCTGAGCCCCTCCTTCGCACCGTACTGTTCAAAATAATAGTTCTGTCCGGCTAGTTGCCGGGGAAGGGTAATAAGAATAAGAAGCAGCGAGGCTGTGAAGACTGATGAGCGTATGCCGGAATTACTGCTTCGTCCGTACATCAGGTTATTTCTTTACAAAGAAGAAGGTTCCGTCCTCGTCCTTCAACCCCGTGATCTTTCCGAATTTAGGCTTTTGCTGGTTGTTCTGCGATACTGCTTTTGTAACCTTCAGCACTATCTCCTCGATAGCGATGCAACTGTTCGGGTTGCTCCGAAGGGTATTCGCGAATGTGCGCGTGAACTGGGAATCATCAACCGCAAGCTCGTAACCGGCTGATGAGAATATCTGGCTCGACTTGAACTGCGTTGCCCTCCAGTCGGCACAGTTACGCGGTTTGATGTCCGATCTCATGGCCTGGTAGAAACTCGGGCCTGACTCACATGCATCAGTAATTACGAGTACATGTGTGAGATAGTTCATATAAGTGTCCATAGAGGCCTTCAGGGTGCCAAGGCTGTAATACGTGAACTCCTCATCGCGGCGGGCATCGATGGGTATCCAGTAACCCACATCATTAATGAACTTGCCGTGCCCGGCGAACCATATGACGAGTGACTTGATATTTTTTGCCCTTACCTCGTCACGCAGGTCTATCGAGAAGAATTTCTCCATCTGCTGCTTTGTCTGGTTGCGGAGGCGCTTCACAGGAAGCACCTGGTAATCCTCCTCAAGCACTCCTGAGATGAGGCTGGCATCCTTGGGCGGTCCTTGCAGAGCTGCAAAATTCTGATAATCACTGTTCTCTATAAAAACAATCAGCGTGTTGCCCATCGGATTCGAAGCAGAGATAGTTGTGCCGTTACGGCTAAGGGTATATTCTTTTATTGTCCTGTTGCCGTACTTGTCTTCCACCAGGATGGTGACCTTGTCATTGTTCCTCACGTCAATGCCCCTTGCAATGAATGAGGGATTGAGATTGTCCTGCGAGAACTGGGCGCTGATGTTTTCAATCTTCACGGACCTGATGAGATTCTGGTCCAGCACCTTGCCCTCTATGTCAATTGTCTGGTTGACGCTGTCGATGACAAGCACATCTGCGCCCATGAGGTATGGAGCGAGTATCTCAATCTCCGGGGGATCGACCTCTGTCCGTCTGATACGGTAGGTCAGCACCTTCTCGTTGTTGTAGACATCCCTCGCAATGATCCTGAGTGTCTCGTCAGAGGGGATTTCTACCTCTGCTGCAAAGGGTATGTTTCCCTTTCCCTCGAACTTTACAGGTATGCTGTTTATGGAGAACTCCGCCAGCATGCTCCTGTCACTCACCTTACCGGTAACCATCAGGGTCTTTCTGTCAAAACCCAGCTCAATGTTGCCTCCCTCGGCAATGTCAGGGGTCTCAATATAGATCTCGGGGCTGTTGAATTCGCGGTTGATGGCGAAGAGCCTGTCGTTTGCCTCGGTCAGGAGTTTCTTTGCGGAGGAGCCTGTCTCATTCATTGCAACAACTCTTGTATAGTCATCAGCGGCTTTCTCGAAATCGCTCATCTCCTCGTATGATCTGGCACGCATGAGGTATATCTCCGGACTGTACTGGTCAATTGCAAGCGCCTTTGTAAAGTCAGCCGCAGCCGCAACATGCTGGTTGAATTTCTGGTAATATGTTCCGCGGGTTATGTAATGACCCTGTCCTGCCGGCTCGAGGAGAATGGCAGTTGACACGTCATTGATTGCCGAGGGGTAGTCGAGTTTTGCCTCCCAGACCATTGCACGGGTCAGGTATGCTTCCACATTCTTCGAATCCTGCTGGATCACCATATTGCACTGTCCCAGTGCACTGTTGATGTCACCCTGGCGGACGAGAACCCTTGCAAGCTCAAGGCGGCCTGTGGCAAATGACTTATCCTTGGTCACCGCTTTTTCAAGCTGTCGCCTTGCGGTGTTGTCATCGCCCTTCCTCTGGTAGATTATTCCCTGGTGGTAGTAGTTAACCGCGTCATCCCGCATCTGGAGGGCGGTATCGGACGCGCCAAGGGCCCTGTCCCACTGCTCCATTCCGATCAGCGATATGACCTTCTCGGTATATAGTTTCCCGTTGCGGAACTCCGCCCTGATGGCTTTCTGAAGATGGGTTACTGCCTCGGTGAAGTATTTGGTTTTTTCTTCCGGAGTGGCTTTCTGTGCTCCGGCAAGCATGTTGCACATGCGCCCGAGGTTGTAAAGAATGCCTGTATCGTCGGGCAGGAAACTGTTTGCCCTTTTGTAGTCGTCATAGGCAAGCCCGGCGTTTCCGGTCATCTCATATGCCCTTGCTCTCCTGACATAACCGTCAGCAGAGGAGGGGTCGTCATCAATGGCTTTTGAGAACTGGTCAATTGCATCTTCAAGCATGCCGTTCCTGACGAAATCTTCACCGGCCTTCAGGTATTTGCGGGCTGACTGGCCTGCAACGCTGAGGCAGGCGACAACAAGCAGCATAACAAGAACTGTGAATCCTCGCTTCATGACATTAGGTCCTTTTCCCGATAGGGTCTCAAAAATACGAATATTTATTTACTAACAACTAAAAGCAGTTATTAACATTACTTATACGGAATTTCCTCAGAAATGATACGCTAATTCGAGAATACTTTTCTCGAATTTTATGGTCTCCCGGGGAGTGAACTCAGGGAAGGGATCAGGCACCCCGGCAGTAAACTTTGCAGTGCCTGTGAAACGGTGTGCTTCATCCCACAGGCCTGATTGAACAAAGCTCCTGATAATGAAGGCGCCGCCCTCGACAAAGAGGGATTGCACACCCATTGAATAAAGGCTTGTCAGGACCTCTTCGATAAAGCCTTCTCCGCTTGATAGTTTTATGGTTTTTGCGCCCGGGATGATTGCCTTTTCGTTGCATGTAAAGAGGAGGGTCTCAACCGATCCGTCGAAGGCTGAAGAATGTGGGTCCATGTCCCCGCTGCGGCTGATGATTACCCTAACCGGGTTTTTACCGCTCCAGTAACGGACAGTGAGGGAGGGGTTATCTGCCCGCACCGTGCCTCCGCCGGCCAGTATGGCATCCTCGGCGGCGCGCCAGCGGTGGACCAGCACACGCTCAGTCATGCCGGTAATCCAGTTGGGTTCCGGGGTGTCACCCGGTTGCCGGTGCAGGTCGATGAACCCGTCTGCGCTCTGAGCCCATTTAAGTATCACGTAGGGCCGTTTTTTTTCATGCCAGGCAAGGAACCTCCTGTTGAGCCAGCGGCACTCCTCCTCCGCAACTCCGGTTATCACCTCAACTCCTGCCTCCCTGAGCCTGGCGATGCCCCTCCCTGCCACAAGTGGGTTGGGATCCGTGGTGCCGGCTACAACCCGGCGTATGCCGCTGCTGATAATCAGGTCAGCGCAGGGTGGAGTCCTCCCGTGATGCGAACATGGCTCGAGGCTAACATAGATTGTTGATGCTGGGAGCAGGCTGCGGTCTTTCACGGCGTTTATCGCGTGAACCTCGGCATGCGGTGTGCCGGCCTTCAGATGGTAACCCTCTCCGGTTATGATTCCGTCATGCACAATCACCGCGCCAACCATGGGGTTGGGTGATGTGTGTCCCTCGGCCATGCCGGCGAGACTGATGGCGCGTCTCATCCATCTGAGGTCTTCAGGTGTGGTCATGAACGCAATTTCCTATCTTTGAATCATGGCCGCAAAGTTACAAACAGTAAGCGAAATTAGCCGTCAAATCTCCGGAATGCTTAAGCAGACCTGTCCTGTTGAAGAGGCGGGGGCTCTTGCCGCCGCCATCATCCTTGAATACACCGGTATGGGAAGGGCTGCGCAGCTGGCTTTCGGCGAACGGATGCCGGAGGCAGCCGCGGCGGAGAGGATCCTTGAAGCCGCCGCCCGGGCCGTGGCCGGAGAGCCACTGCAGTATATTTTCGGATACACGGAGTTTTGCGGACACAGGCTTGAGGTGGGCCCGGGCGTGCTGATCCCGAGGCCTGAGACCGAGGAGATGACGCTGATGATCATACGTGGGAACAGCGGCTTCAAGGGCTCGGTGACCGACCTTTGCAGCGGGTCAGGATGCATCGCCATAGCCCTGTCACTTGCACTCCCCGGTGCAACGGTGACAGCCACTGACCTCTCAGCCGCGGCCATGACAATCGCAAAACGGAATATCA
>CAZHAI010000100.1:0-3553 GCA_964530645.1 uncultured Rikenella sp.
ATTCTGAACATAGACGGCCTTCTTTATCTCTTCCCTGCGGCGGACCGAGGGTTTGACAAAAGCCTGACGTGCCCTGAGTTCCCGGATTACACCCGTTTTCTCGAATTTCCTCTTGAATTTCTTCAGAGCCCTGTCTATGTTCTCGCCTTCTTTTACCGGTACAATGATCATATTGAACTTTTGTGTTAAAATCGAGGTGCAAAATTAATACCTATGAAATTCATTTCAAAACTTTTGACAAAATAAATTCATAATCACTGCCTGAGACCTCCCCGGCCGGCCTTACATACGGTGCGATTCTCTCTGCCTGCTGCTTTGTGATGACCCCGCGAACCACCATTTCTCCTAGGGTGAGCGGTTGTGTTGTGACTGACCTGTACCTTGTAATCTGACGTGCTGCCTCATATCCCAGGTAAGGGTGCCGGGCCAGGTCGCCGAAGGTTGCGGTGGCGAGTTCAAGTGGCCTGACCGAGTCAAATGTAAGCGTCACCCGCCCTGCAACAAGTCTCACCACAGAGCTGTCGAGCCCGTAAACCTCCTCCATCTGTCCGGCATCCACAAATCCTCCGAGCAGGCTGCGGTACCTGATTATGCGTACCGACAGAACAGGCCCAATACCGGGGAGACCAACCAGATCCTCAGCGGTACAGAGGTTCAGGTCAATGGCAGCCGGTGCGGCGGAACGCCCTCCGCCGCCGGTAATTCCTTCCGCTGCA
Source organism: uncultured Rikenella sp. (assembly GCA_964530645.1). Lineage (GTDB taxonomy): Bacteria > Bacteroidota > Bacteroidia > Bacteroidales > VadinHA17 > SR-FBR-E99. The sequence goes on from CAZHAI010000100.1 coordinate 717, forward strand.
GTTGCAGAAGCATCTGCGGACCGGTAGCCGTACCCGCTGTTTTCTGTACCTGCTCCTGGTTTTGGTTTCCGGACGGCATTGCCGTCTGCACTCCCGCGTACAGCGCCTGCTGGCCCTGCATTTGCACTGCCGCCGGTCCCTCCTGTTCCTCCTGTCCCCGACGCAGCATATTCTTCACCGATATGTATATAAGGTATGAGTCTTGCAACAATTGCAGGGTCGATACCGTAGACGCGGGCCAGATCCTCCGGTTTGCGAAACCGTGCACCGCTGCTGCGGTAGTTGACAAGTGTCCGCGACTGTCTCTCTGAGAGCCCCAGGGCCAGCAAATCCTCCTGCGAGGCAGTGTTGGGGTCAAAGATGAACAGACGGGAAGAATCCTTCTCATCCTTTCCGAAGGGTGTACCGGTATCACCGCCCTCTCCCTGTACGGACAATGGTGGCAGCTCTCCGGGAATCTTACCGGGCCTGAAGGCAATCATCCGGATCAGGAGGAAGACAATAAGCAAAATAGACAAAACATATGTCCCCCTCCTCTCCCGGCGGTCAAAACCAATAAGTGATGTAACCAATTTCCTTAATGGCTTCATTGGCAATGCAACAAGACGAGATGCAAGGTAGGAAATAATGAAATACAAGGCAATAGGCAATAGCCATCAGGCAATAGTGTTGGCAAAATATGAACAGTAACTGCCTGTTTTCAGATTCACTACTGCCTATTGCCTAATACCTAATGCCTATCAGAACGGATACCCTATCCCGATCACCATAGTCACATCCTGCTTGCGGTCAAATGGCCTGGTGAACGGAATCCATTTTGAACCCACCCTTTCCTGCGGATCACGCAGTTTCAGCCCGAAATCGGCACGCAGAAGCACAAACTTGAGGTCAAACCTCAATCCCAGGCCCGTGCCAACTGCAATGTCATCTATAAAACTGCCAAACCTGAAGAGGCTCCCCGGTCTGTCAATATCATCCCTGACTGTCCATATGTTACCGGCATCTATAAAAGTAGCTCCCTCGAGGATCCAGAAGAGCTTGAAACGGTATTCGATGTTGGCCTCCAGCTTCATATCCGCCGTCTGGTTATTGAATGAACTCTCAGGCAGCACATATGACCCGGGCCCGAGGGTCCTTACCATCCATGCTCTCAGATCGTTGGCTCCTCCGCCAAAGTATTGCTCCTCAAATGGCATTACCTCCGAGTTACCGTATGGCCATCCGATACCAGCAAAGAACCTGTAGACGATGCTGCTGGCCTCGTTGAACCTGTAGTTATAGGCAGCATCAAGCTCACCCTTAAGGAACTGCGCAAAGGGCTGACGGAACAGGTGGTAGGTGCCGTCAGGCTGTACTTCCGCACTCGTTGTCCGGTATACAGCATCCAGCAGGTTACCGGCAATATCAACTCCTACACGTATATTCCAGAAATCCTTCGATCTCTGAATCATCTGGTTGTTGTAGACAAAGTCATACCTGCCTCCTACGATCCTGACGTCCCTGAGTGAATTGCCAAAATAAGGCATCGTGTCTATAACTGCCTGGTATTCAGGATTTATATAATGCAGCTTTACAACATTCAGCGAGAGCGGGTTGACACTGAACCTTGTGTACTTGTTGCCATTCCATGAGTACCCCAGTGAGATGTTTGCCACCGACCGGGAAAATACCGGCAGCTTCTGAAAGTTGTAACCGGCCTGCACAACTGTTCTGGGATCCTTGTTCCGTACGAAGGACTCCTTTGCAGGGAAGGGGGTCATGAACTTAGGTATCCGGAGGTTCGCCTCGATGCCGTATTGCTGTGTATTCCTGAATCCGGTGACATCTTCCGTGAGGGTCTCGTAGGCTCCTTTAAGCTTCATGCTGAACACTTCCGCACCCTTCAGCAGGCTTTTATTCTGGTATATGAGGTTCAGTGCCCCTCCAAGGTTACCTCCGGTGTTGGTTCCCTCGAGCTCAACTGTGAATGACTGCCTCTGCATCGGTGTGAGCTGAATGACGCAGTCAAGCATCCCTTCATCACGCCTCTCGCCGGTGATGCTCTGAACATCAATGAATGAGACATTAACCAACCGGTGATTCCTGAGATCAGTCAGGTGTGACTGTGTCCTTTCGACGTTTGTGACGCTGTAGAGCGAACCAGGCAAAATATATACAGACTGTGCCAGCACCTCAGGTTTAATGAGGGTGCGGCCAGCCGGTTCAACGAAATGGATTCCGCCAAAATAGGTGGTGTCAAGGCTTCCGAGATATTCCTCCCCTCCCGTCAGTGCCGTCCGGGGATCAAATTCCGGAAAGATATAAATCTCCCTTGTCCGGTACAGAATATGATTTTCAGTGGATTGTTCTCCACGGCTGTTCACTGTCACTCTCGGAGAGACGACATACCAGACAATAACCTGGTGTTTCATCAGTGAACTGTCAACCCGGAAAAAAATGTCCTCGGTTGAAAAGGTATAATAGCCGACGTCCCTTACAAAGCGCTCCAGTCTCTGGCGCTCACGCTGAAGAAGGTCTACCTCGTAAATCATTCCCCTCTCTATCATACAGTTCGCAGTATCTATCAATACAAGTCCGCGGAGGTTTGAATCCTGCACCTCATACCTGATATCAGCAATGGTGTAAGGTCTCCCTGTATTAACATTATAGAACACCTTTGCCTCCTGCTTTGAGCTTCTGACTGTGTCACTTACAGTTGCGTTGAAAAAGCCCTTCGAGAACAGCCAGCTGCGGAGCTGATCTGCGGACCGTTCAGCGGCCACCTCATCGAGTATTACCGGCTCCTCACCTATCCTTCTGAGCCAGCCATGAGGCCATTTTTCCTTTTCCAGGTTTGA
>CAZHAI010000100.1:3563-7496 GCA_964530645.1 uncultured Rikenella sp.
TCTCACTCCGAATATCTTCTTGTTTGGCTGCTGCCGGATATAGGGTTTCATCGCGCTGCGGCTGACCGAAGAGGGCAAAGGCACGCCGGAAGAAGCGATTGTTATCTCATTTTTGTTGAGGAGAAGATCCCCGGTGGGAACATATTTTGTCGGATTACATGACGCCGCTGTCAAAATTATGCATGCCAGCAGAAGCAGTTTGGGAGCGGTAATTTTTATATTTGCCTTCTGATGGATCACTTTCACTGCAGGAGTAATGCAGGCAAATATACCATTATAAACTCTATTTTCATTAAGGAATGACGCTTAAGATGATCACCCGCAACCAGGTAAAACTGATTCTCTCTCTCCAGAAGCGAAAGGTCAGGGAGGATAGTTCCCTCTTTGTTATCGAGGGAGACAAGCTTGTCAGGGAGTACATCCTTGCAGGCAACCGGGTGGTTCTCCTGGCGGGGAAGCCGGAATGGATCGACGGCGAACCTGAGGAGGTAATCAGGGGGACTGATGAAGTTGTCACAGTAAGTTACGAGGAGCTCAGGCGGATCAGCTCTCTGAGGACCCCTCACAATGTGCTTGCCGTGGCCCCGATGAAGAATGTGCAGTTCAGTGAATTGATCTTCAGGGGCAGACTCATACCCGCCCTGGAGTATGTCCAGGACCCTGGCAACCTGGGCACAATCATACGCATCGCGGCATGGTTTGGTATGGGAGATATAATCTGTTCGCCTGACTGCGTCGATTTCCATAATCCGAAGGTCATACAGGCAACAATGGGAGCATTCATGCATGTAAACGTGTGGTACAAGCCGCTCGGCGAACTGCTGGCCAGGGCTTCTGCTGAAGGCATTCCCGTCTATGGCACCACAATTGACGGGACCCCCGTTTACGAGAGCGATCTCGGCAATGAGGGCATCATCCTGTTTGGCAATGAATCGAAAGGGATCAGTGAAAGCCTTCTGCGCCATGTCACCAGCCGCATCACAATTCCCGGCCCCGGCAAACCGCTTGCGGGACTGGAATCACTGAATGTAAGCATGGCCGCTGCAATAGTCTGTTCTGAATTTGCCAGAAGAAGGTATGTTGGTTGAGTCGGCAGTCCACAGTCAGCAGTTGGCAGTCATGTAAGTAATTAATTTACTGATTATTGATGGCTGAAGACTGTGGACTGAGGACTGAAGGCTGGGGACTGAAGTTTGGTGACTCCCACTACTGCCTACTGCCTACTGCCTATTGCCTGAGCCACCAGCATGCCATCAACTGCGGACGAGACTATCCCGCCAGCATATCCGGCTCCCTCCCCTGCCGGCCAGAGCCCGGTGGTTCCATCCGCGTTCAGTGTCAACGGGTCACGCAGAATCCTGACCGGGGATGATGTACGTGACTCTATTGCTACCACTAACGCATCGCCGGTGAGGTATCCCTTCATCTTCCTTCCGAAATCTCTGAATCCTGCCCTCAGCCTGCCTGCAATATCTGCCGGCATCCATTCATGAAGCGCTGACGGGGTCAGACCCGGAAAGTAGGATCCCTCCGGAAGTGATGAGGAGACCCTTCCCTCCACAAAATCGGTCAGTCGCTGGGCCGGTGCGCGCTGCGTCATGCCCCCCTCCTTCCATGCCATACTCTCAAGAACTGACTGGTATCTCAATCCTGAAAGCGGTCCGCTGCCGTATCGGAGCGCATCCTCCTCCCTGATCTCGGTTACTATACCACTGTTGGCCCATCTTGAATTGCGACGGGAAGGCGACATGCCGTTGACGACAACCTCCCCGGGGGAGGTTGCTGAGGGAACCATGAATCCTCCGGGGCACATGCAGAAAGAGTAAACGCCGCGACCATCAACCTGTGTTACAAGGCTGTAGGCAGCTGCGGGGAGGTAGTCGCCCCTCGATTTGCCATGATACTGTATCCTGTCAATCAGCTCCTGCGGATGCTCCACCCTGACCCCCATGGCGAAAGGTTTGTATCCGAGTCTGATACCTGCTCCGTGAAGCAGTTCATAGATATCCCGGGCAGAGTGGCCGGTGGCAAGGATCAGGTCATCAGCCACGTATTGTTCGTCACCGTTGACTGTAATGCTCCGGAAATGACCGTCTCTCACATCTATTCCTGTTACCCGTTTCCCAAACAACACTTCTCCGCCTGCCGTAGTGATGCTTTTTCTGACTGCTGTGATCACGCCGGGCAGCCTGTCTGTTCCAAGGTGCGGGTGTGCCTCATACAGAATCGCGGGATCAGCCCCGTGAAGCACGAGCAGTTCGAGCACGCGCCTGTTGTCACCTCTCTTTTTGGATCTTGTGTAGAGCTTGCCGTCTGAAAAGGTACCAGCCCCTCCCTCACCAAAACAATAGTTTGAGTCAGGGTCTACAATATGTTTCGTGCTTATTGAAGCCACGTCCCGCTTCCGTTCGTGAACCTCCCTGCCCCTTTCCAGTATCACCGGCTTCAGTCCCGCTTCTATAAGCGCCAGTGCGGCAAAGAGTCCTGCCGGCCCGCTCCCCGCGATCAGCACCTCCCGCGAACGGGAAACATCCGAAATCCTGAAGGGATCAGGCCGTGCTGCCGATTCCCCGGGATCAGTCAGTTGTACTGTAAGGTTAATCCTGATATCCGGCTTGCGGGCATCGACGGAGCGTCTGATAATCTGCAGGATGAAATCCTGCCTGCCGGTCTTTTTTTCGATGTATCTTCTCAGCGCCTCCTCATCAAAGGCAGTCTGTGGGGGCAGCACAAGGTTCAGCTCCTCAGCCATGGTTATTCAAAATGGAATGAGAGCACCCACATCTGCGATCTGAGTGACTCAATAGCCTGGTAATGGGCAGGGAATTCCGCATTGTGATTCAATATGTCACGGAATCCGTTCGACATCTTGGCCTCAATTGTCAGCTTGAAATAAGGAAGGTAAAAATCGATCCCTGCACCAATGTCGTAGTAGAAATCTGCCCTGCTAAGCTTCATCTGGCTCTCAGCCCCGCCTTCCCCGAATTGAAATGATTCGCTTTTACCGGCAAGGTCATACCTGAAGGTGATGCCGCCGATAATATATGGCCTGGAGTTGTTCAGCCTCATCCCCTTTGCTTTCAGCAACAGGGGAAACTCAAGAAAGGAGGAGGGGATCTGAACAGAGTCAAACCTGACTCGCTGGCTATCATAGAAATCCAGGTTTCTCTGCCCGAAGGAGACTCCGGGAAGAAACCTTATGTCCAGATATGTCGATGGCCTGTAGTCAGTTACGATCTGGATGTTTATGCCGGGCTTAAGTGACGTCGCCTCAGCAAGGTACTCGCTTCCGGGTTTCATTTTCACGATGAAATCCATCGTGTTCATACCCATGCTGAAGCCGAAGTGCAGGAGCCTGTCATCATAATTCGAGTCGTTTTTCGGCTTTGCCTTTTGGGCAGCCAAAACGACAGGAAAGAGAAGCAAAATGATAAATATGGCAGTTCTTTTATACACGCTTCTGAAGAGTCCTGTTTAATATAACGGGATATTCAGGTTTTATTGTGCAACATCTGTGCCAGGCCTGAAACCCGTGTAGATGCTGGCAATGCCACCTGAAAGCCTCTTCTGCGCCACATCACGGAATCCTGCCGAGGACAGCAGTTCCAGAAACTTTTCATTGTCGGGGAATGTCATCACTGAATCAGGCAGATAGCTGTAGGCTCCGGGGTCACCTGAAACCCTCCTCCCGATCAATGGCAATATCCTTCTGAAATAGAATCCGTAAATCTGTTTCAGCGGGAACAGAGAAGGTCTGGAGAACTCAAGCACCATTATCATTCCGCCGGGCCTGAGCACCCTGAGCATCTCCTTCAATCCCGTGAGCGTATCCTCAAAATTCCTGACCCCGAACGCTGACATGGCTGCATCAAAGGTCCGATCCGGAAACCCGGTTTCCAGGGCATCTCCGCTCTGCAGTTCAATCCGGCCGGA
>CAZHAI010000101.1:0-7489 GCA_964530645.1 uncultured Rikenella sp.
TATATCACTACTGCCTACTGCCTTATGCCTGAATTAAGAACACCGCCGGCCTCCTGTCCAGCACCGGAACCTGCCTGCGCCACTCTGCAATGCTCATGGTGCGTATATCCTCGCTTGCCAGGGTGATGTCTGCAGCTATGCAGAGCCTGGTTGACGGCTGACAGACAGACAGGATCTCTTCGACCATCTTCATGTTCCTGAAAGGTGTCTCCATGAAAATCTGTGTCTGTCCGCCGGAAGAGAGCCTCTCAAGCTCCTTTATTGCCTTCCTGCGCCCAGGCACATCCACCGGGAGGTAGCCGTGAAATGCGAAGCTCTGCCCGTTAAGCCCTGACGCCACAATGGCCAGCATTACGGACGAGGGACCCGAGAGGGGTGTGACCCTGATACCGCGTCTATGCGCCTCCGCTGCCACTATATTCCCGGGGTCGGCCAGTCCCGGCATGCCGGCCTCGCTCATCACACCTGCATCGGCACCTTCCGCCACCATGTCAAGGAACTCACTCAGTCCGGATGGGTCCGAATGCTTCCCTACAGGAAAAAATACAGAACTGTCAACCGGAAAGGTTTTATCCAACCCCCTCAGCCAGCGTCTGGCTGTCCTTACATCCTCCACGGCGAACAGTCTGATTGACAAGGTGATCTCCCTTGTTCCACCCGGTATAGTAAGGTCAGGATCGGAATCGCCCAGCGTTACCGGGATCATGTATACTGTTCCGCTCATCGGTTGAAATTTTGACACCGTAAAGATATCTAATTAGCCCCTAGCCAGCTAAAGTGAACCCGGATATTGTTCTTCTCTCAATTTCGGGTTATGTTTGCATTGAGAATAATGAGACAGTGAAAATTACCTTTCTCGGCACCGGAACATCACAGGGTGTACCTGTAATAGCATGTGAATGTGCTGTTTGTGCTTCGTCTGACGACAAGGACAAAAGGCTGAGGGCTTCCCTGCTTGTCGAGACTTCCCTGAATACCTTTGTAATTGATGCCGGTCCTGATTTCAGGCAACAGATGCTCAGTGCACGGGTGAAAAAACTTGATGCGATCCTCCTTACGCACGAACATAAGGATCATATTGCAGGCATGGACGACCTCAGGGCTTTTAATTACAGGAGTCAGGCCGCCATTGACATATATGCCGAGGAGAGAGTCCAGGCAGCAGTCAGGAAGGAGTACGCTTACGTCTTCTCTGAGAACCATTATCCCGGAGTGCCCAGGATGGAGCTTCACACTCTGGAAAACTACAATATAAATATTAAGGGAGATACTGTTATCCCACTTCGCATTTTCCACTACCGCCTGCCGATCTTCGGCTTCAGGATCGGTGATATGGCCTATATAACAGACGCCAATTACATTTCCGAGGAAACAAAGGAAAAATTGTTCGGGGTAAAGTATTTGGTTATCAATGCACTGAGAAAGGAAAAGCATATTTCGCACTTCAGCCTGGATGAAGCTCTTGACCTTGTGCGGGAGGTATCACCAAGGAAAGCATATATTACCCATATCGGCCATCAGATGGGCAAGCATGCCGATGTGTGCAGGGAGCTGCCGGGAAACGTGACACTTGCCTGGGATGGCCTTGAGGTGGTCTGCGAGGACTGAACCCGGAAATTAATCAATCCTGTGACTGGACTGGTAAAGCCCGGCGAAGACTAATCTGAAATAATTCGATCTGTAAATGATGAGCAGGCAACCTCCGTCGGCTGGAATTCTATCTCTTTTTGTACCTGTAAAGTTTCTTCTGATATTTTTTGGAGAAGAAGTATTTGTTTCGCCCCAGCTGTGAAGTATCAATATATGAGTTCTTCCGGGTGGCAAGATAAGAGTTCTTCTTTGCGGACGCGCAGGCGGGCATCAGCATCAATGCCGAAAGAAGAAGTATCATGAGAGTGATACCTCTGTGGTTAAACTTCTCTTTTATTTTAAGATACAATATCATAAATTGCACTCCCGTTTGGTTGGGAAGCTAAATATATCAGTTTATACTCCGATGTGCAGCTTTAGGTTTCGGTTTTTACTCATTTTTTTCATAATAAGTCTGGCAGCTCCCGGCCAGTCGCTCCAAAATATTGGAGTTGTCAGGGATAACGGGGCCATGGTCGTCTCCCTGATCCTTGACGACAGCACTTCTGTAGACCTGGTTGCTCCGCGGCCACTCTTCAGCTTCAGGCTTGACGGGGTCAGCTTTGAATCGGATGATGTTCCCGCAGGTCTTGTAGGAAGCCGTTTCCTGATGATATACCAGGGCGGAGCCGAGGCCTCCTACACTCCGCGTGGCGGATCCCATCCGGGTTTCATGGCTGAACTTGTTTTTCGCAACAACTGGAACGACACAATCACCCTGAGTGATGTTGTGCCATTCGGCGAAAAGAACAATGATGCCTTTATAACCGGTGCCGGACCCCGTGATCTGGCACGGGCTTACCTTACTCTTCCCGGAAAGAGCCCGCTGCGAGTCATCCTGCCTGATAATGCCTGGGAGATGGGATTCAGTACATTCAGGTCTTCCGGGGATCTTTCGGTAAGTGCGATAGCCCGGCGCATCAGGACAGAGAACGGCACGATGCGTCGCTATGAAACAATTCTTCCTCCCGGGGCGACCGTGACCTATCATATATGGGCCGATCTCTTCAGGGGCGAATGGCAGGATGGACTAAGGCTTATGTTCGCAGAGCGATGGCTTTATGACCTGGAAGGGTTCGATGAAGCCCTTTATATGCGTGATGACCTGAAATGGATACGCACAAGCTATCTTATGATACTCCAGATGGCATGGGACAGGGAGTTTTATGACCGCTTTTCAGGCACGAGCGGATTCACCGGCTACATGGCAGAGTATAACCGCCTCTTCGGCCACGTGGATGTCTACGGGATATGGCCCACATGGCCCAGATTGGGCCTGGACGACAGGAATCAGTGGGACCTTTACCGCGACCTGCCGGGCGGAACAGCCGCGCTCAAACGTAGCAGCAGGGACGCAAGAGCCGACGGATGCCGCTGTTTCATAGCATATAACCCCTGGGACAAGAGTACGAGGGGAGAGGATCACCTTGCCGGAATGACACAGATAATTGCCGAGACCGAGGCTGACGGCGTTGTACTCGATACCGAAGGCAGGTCATCGTCTGAACTGCAGCAGGCTGCCGATACCGTCCGCCCGGGCGTAGTGATGTACTCCGAGGGGATGCCGGTGGTCAGGGATATGCCGGGCATAGTGGCTGCCAGGGTGCATAACGCCCTCTATCTCAGCCCGGAACTGAACCTGAACAAGCTTATCAGACCCGATTTTGCGATCTTCAGGGTAGCCGACGTGGGTGAAGATGTGCTGCACCGCGAGATATCAGTAGCGTTCTTCAACGGATACGGAACCGAACTCAATATGTTCAGACCCGGTGGCAGGGGAGACGATTTTCGCATGGACCTGGAGTACCTGGCTAAGACAACCCGCCTGCTCAGAAGCAACAGCGATGCATTCGCCGGAGGCAGATGGAATCCACTTATCGGCAGCGGCGCTGACAGGGTTTATGTAAATAGCTGGAAGGCAGGGGAGAAGCAGGTCTTTACTGTCCTTAACATGGATCATCGCGGGTACAGCGGCCCGCTCTTCAGCCCCGGCGATACTGCCGGCAAACACCTTGTCTCCCTGTGGAGACACGAGGAGCTGGAACCCTCCGTCGTCAACGGCACTCTAATGGCACCGGTGCAAACCCCGGGATGGAGCGAGAGCTTCAACGGAACCAGGCGCGAGAGTTCGGTCGACTGCATAGCGTTGCTTCCAAAAATCATAACGGCAGAATTCCGGGGCAACAGGATCCGCATCGCATCACCCATTGGTGGAACGCTCCTTATAAGCTACGGAGCACCGGGGTACAATAATCCGCCACTTGAGATCAGCGCTCCGGCTGACACTCTCCTCAGCGCTGATGCCCTGCTGCGTATAGCAGGGGATAGGATTGTGATTGAGCTTACTGATGAGGATGGCATCCTCCTCGATGAAAGGATTGTGCAGCCGGGACAAAACCATTCGTGGCTTGTGTCTGAAACACTGCGGACTCCTGTCGTAACTGAGATACCTGCTGAGATGGTCTTGGTACCCTCGGCAACAATCAGATACACCCTGAAATCAGCCGATGAGTTCGTTCCATATCCAGGTGCTGGGAAAGAGACTACCGCAGCACCTGACAGCTTTCTGATAGACAGGTATCCTGTTACTAATGAGGAGTATCTGCGGTTTATCAGGGCTGCAAGATATATTCCTTCCGACACATCCAATTATTTGAGGCACTGGGAGTCAGGACTACCTGTCAGCGGTCAGGAACGCTATCCTGTCGTATGGGTAAGCCTTGAGGATGCAAGGGCCTATGCCAGGTGGGCAGGCAAGCGCCTCCCCACTGAAGCTGAGTGGCAACTGGCAGCACAGGGAACCGATGGCAGGGAATGGCCATGGGGCAATGAGTTTCATGCCACAAAATGCAATAACGGATTCGGCAGACCCACACCTGTTGATGCATTCCCGAAAGGGGAGAGCCCGTACGGCGTGGCAGACCTGGTTGGAAATGTCTGGCAGATGACAGACGATGTCTACAGCAACGGAGCGTACTACTTCAATATAATCAGGGGAGGAAGCTGGTTCAGGCCCGAATCGAGCTGGTGGTATGTCCGTGGCGGGCCGCAGCCGCTGACAATGACTCAGATGCAACTTCTCGTCTCACCGGGCTATGACCGCAGTGCCACTGTCGGGTTCAGGTGTGTCATTGATCTGTGATCGCTGGCAGGGTCTAACGGTCTGAAAGTCTGAGGGTCTGAGAGTCTTGAGGTCCTGCGGTCTTGCGGTCCTGCAGTCAAGCGGTCTTGCAGTCAAAAAATTGATTATAACTAATATATCACTACTGCCGACTGCCGACTGTGGACTGCCTATATCCTCCTCGCTCCGTCACCAATCCCGGGCAGGTAAAATTCGGCCGTCAGACCGGTCTTCGCACTGTAGACCTCACCAAGCCTTTTCATGAACTCATCAGCATGGCGACTCTCAACTATCGAGACGGTGCACCCTCCAAACCCTGCGCCGGTCATCCTGGTCCCGACAACCCCGGGAAGCTTCCTTCCCTCGTAGACAAGGGTGTCAAGCTCAGTCCCTGTCACCTCATAATCGGTGCAAAGCGAATCATGTGATTCGTTCATTAGCTTGCCGAATAATTCTATATCATTGTTTTCAAGGGCCTTGATCGCATCAAGCGTCCTGCCGTTTTCTGTGATTATATGCTTTGCCCTCTTCCTTACAACCGGGTCGGCAATGTATTTGTCAAGCATCCAGAGGTCGGAAACCGTCAGCTCGCTGAGGTTGCGTATAGGTCTGTGCTCCGAGATCAGCGTCACAGCCATCTCACACTCCGAGCGCCGCTCGTTGTATTTTGAGTCGGTCAAACCCCTGCGCTTGTTTGTGTTGGTGATTATAAGTCTTCTGTCACCGAGGTTCAGCGGGGCATAACGGTATACGAGAGTGTCACAGTTAAGGTTAATAGCATGATCTTTCTTCCCGAATCCCACGGCAAACTGGTCCATTATGCCGCAGTTCATTCCCACAAAGCCGTTTTCAGCCTTCTGGCTCATTTTTACCATTTCAATCATCTCCAGTCCCGACTCCGTCAGATCATTCAGAGCCACTGCTGTGACCATCTCGATGGATGCCGAGGAGGAGAGGCCTGCTCCGTTGGGTATGTCGCCCATGAACAGCATCTCCATACCAGGCGCACTGATTCCCTTTCGGGCGAATTCGTTAATCACACCAACGGGATAGTTTGTCCAGCTCTTCGCCACCGGCAGGTAATTGAGGGCTATGGGAATAACAATCTCGCCGGGGAAATTGAGGCTGTACATTTTCATCTCCTTCCCGCCGGTCTTCCGCACAAGCAGTGCAGTGCCGAAATCGAGCGCACAGGGGAAAACATAACCTGCGTTGTAGTCAGTGTGTTCCCCGATCAGGTTGACTCTTCCGGGTGAATAAAAAAGGACAGGCTCTTTGTCCCTGTCCCCGAATAACCTGAAAAATTCTTCCTTCAGATAGTTTGTGTCAGCTTTCATACCTTAAGCTTTTTCTCTATTTCCAGGATCTGGCTCCTGAAATGCCGGTCTGTGTCAATAAGGTTGTTTACGGTCTTGCAGGCATGCAGAACGGTGGCGTGATCCTTTCCACCGATTGAGGAACCGATGCTGGCCAGTGAGGCCTTTGTCAGGTTCTTCGAGAAATACATCGAGACCTGCCTTGCCTGTACAATTTCCCTCTTCCGGGTCTTGCCCTGCATCAGGTCCACTGGTATCTTGTAGTACTCACATACAACCTTCTGTATGTAGTCTATTGTGATCTCCCTGCGCTGGGTGTTGACAAGCCTGTCAACCATCTGGCGGGCCAGCTCGAGGGTTACCTCCTTACGGTTGAGGGTGGACTGGGCGTAGAGCGAAATAAGCCCTGATTCCAGCTCCCTGATGTTGGATGAGATATTCTCCGCCAGAAACTCGAATATCTCGTCGGGAAGCTCGATTCCGTCATTGTAAGCCTTCTTGCGCAGAATGGCAAGCCTGGTCTCAAAATCAGGTTTCTGCAGGTCAGCCAGCAGGCCCCACTTGAAACGTGAGAGGAGCCGCTGCTCCATCCCCTGAAGCTCCACTGGCGGCTTGTCACACGTGAGTATGAGCTGCTTGCCCGACTGATGGAGATGGTTGAAGATATGGAAGAATGTGTCCTGCGTCTTCTCCTTCCCGGCAAACTCATGGACGTCGTCAATTATAAGGACGTCAATCATCTGGTAGAAGTGAAGAAAGTCGTTCTTGTTGTTATTCCGGATCGATTCAACAAATTGCGTCTGGAACTTGTTGGCGTTCACATACAACACCGTTTTGTCCGGGAACTTCTCCTTTACGAGAATGCCTATAGCCTGTACAAGGTGAGTCTTTCCCAGCCCTGAATCACCATAGATCATCAGGGGATTGAAGGCGGTGCCGCCGGGATTGTTCCCCACGGCAATACCGGCTGAACGGGCGAGACGGTTGCATTCACCCTCCACAAAATTGCTGAAGGAGTAGTCGGGATTGAGCCGCGGATCAAAATGCAGCTTCTTGATGCCCGGTATTATGAATGGATTCCTGATTGCAGGCTGAGTCACCTCAAAGGGAACCTGCATGGGCTTGTTCTGAAGATCGGACTTGTTTCTTGAAGGATACCTGACAGTATAGGGCTTCCCGTTTGTGTAGCCCGAGTTCTCCATGATGATGTTGTACTCAAGCTTGGCATCATTGCCAATCTCACGCCTGAGTGTCTTGCGGAGGATGTCTATGTACTGCTCTTCGAGGTATTCGTAAAAGAAAGGGCTTGGCACCTGTATTGTAAGTATGTTTTTTTCGAGCCTGAGAGGAACAATAGGCTCAAACCATGTTTTAAAACTGGCCGAAGGAATAATGTCACGGATTATTTCAAGACAATTATTCC